>NZ_JBEZJL010000009.1:0-192023 GCF_040651755.1 Actinomadura sp. NPDC048394
CCTCCCCTGACCCCACCACCACCCCAACACACCGCGCCGCGCCCCACACCGCGCCGCGCCCCACACCGCGCCGCGCCCCACACCGCGCCGCCCCCCACACCGCGCCGCCCCCCACACCGCGCCGCCCCCCACACCGCGCCGCCCCCACACCGCGCCGCCCCCCACACCGCGTCCCGCGCCTTCGCGCCGTGCTGCGTTTTCGCCCCGCGCCGTGCTGTGTTCGCGTGCTGCGTCCCCGCACCGTGCCGTGCCACGCCCCGCGCCTCCACGCCGCGGCCTCCACGCCGCGGCCTCCACGCCGCGGCCTCCACGCCTCGGCCTCCACGCCGCGGCCTCCACGCCGCGGCCTCCACGCCTCGGCCTCCACGCCTCGGCCTCCACGCCTCGGCCTCCACGCCTCGGCCTCCACGCCTCGGCCTCCACGCCTCGTGCCTCCACGCCTCGTACCTCCACGCCGCGCTGCGTCCCGCGCCTCCTCGCCGCACCCCCGCACCGCGCCGGGCCCTGCGTGGCGTCCAATACGCTGCGGCGTACCTCCGCCCCTCATCGCGTTCCCGCCCTGCGTCGTGCTGCGTTCTCGCCTCGCGCCGTGGTGTGTTCTCGCCCCGCGCTGTGCTGTGTTCGCGTGCTGCGTCCCCGCACCGCGCCGTGCCGCGCCTCCGTGCCGTGCCTCCGCGCCGCGTCCCACGCCTCAGCGTCGCGCCGCACACCCGCACCACGCCGTACCGCGTTCCCGTGCCGCATCCCGCGCCTCAGCGCCGCACCCCCACCCCCGCACTGCGCCGAGCCGCGCTCCGCGCCGTGCCTCCGTGCCGTGCCGTGCCTCCGCGCCGCGTCCCACGCCTCAGCGTCGCGCCGCACACCCGCACCGCGCCGTGCTGTGTTCGCGTGCCGCGTCCCCACACCGCGCCGTGCCACGCCTCAGCGCCGTGCCGCGCTCAGCGCCGCACCCCACCCCCGCACCGCGCCTCTGTGCCGCGCCTCAGCGCCGTGCCGCGCTCAGCGCCGCACCCCACCCCCGCACCGCGCCTCTGTGCCGCGCCTCTGTGCCGCGCCTCTGTGCCGCGCCGAGCCCTCGCAACGTGCCGCGCCGTGCCGGCCGCCGTGCCGCGCTGCGTCCGCCGTGCCGCGCTGCGTCCGCCGTGCCGCGCTGCGTCCGGGGTGCCGCGCTGTGTCCGGGGTGCCGCGCTGTGTCCGGGGTGCCGCGTCCGCCGCGCCGCGCCGTGCCGCGCTGCGTCCGCTGCGCTGCGTCCGCTGCGCTGCGTCCGCAGTGCGGTGTCCGCCGTGCCGTCCAGCGTGCTGTGTCCGGCGTGGCGCGTTGCCGTGCCGTGTTCGGGGTTTCGTTGGGGTTGTTGTTGATCTGGGAGGGGTTGTTGTGATGTTGATGCCGTCGTTGCGGCTGGTTCGGTTGCATCTGGCTTCTCGGCGGGCCGGGCCTGCGGTGGGGGTGATCGCGTGTGTCGCGCTTGTGCTGGTGCTGCCGATTCCACGGTCGGGTGGGGCGCTCGGCGCGATGGTTCCGCTGGTCGTCGCGATGGGGGCCGCGGCAGTGGTCGGCGCCGCCACCGGGAGCCCCATCGGGGAGGTCGAGCGGGTCACCGGGCGTCACCTGCCCGTCCTGCGCACCTTGACGGTGGTGCTGCTGTTCGCCGCGGCCACGGTGCTCTTCGCAGCCGCTGCCGTGGGCCGGGCACCGACCGGCGGGACCCCGGCCCTGCTCCGGGCATGCACCGGCCTGACCGGCATGACGCTGCTCACCGCGGTCATCGCCGGCCCGCACCGCTGCTGGACGCTGCCGCTCGCCTACACGATCCTGTGCGGGCGCGCCCTCGAACGGTCATGGACATCGCTGTGGTTCTGGCCGATCCGCACCGCGCATGACCCGCCCGCCGCCACGGTCGCCGCCGCTCTGCTGCTCGCCGGACTGTTGGCCATCGCGGCCCGTGCCGCACCTGACGGAGGCTCCTAGGATCGGCCACCATGGGATGCCTCGTGTGCGAGCACAACGGCCGGATGGACACGCTGCCGCCTCGGGAGATCGTCGCGTTCGACGAGCACTGGCGTGTGGCGCACGCGTTCGGCACCGGGACGCCCGGCTGGCTCGTGCTCATGCCGCGCCGGCACGTCACGGCCGTCGCCGAGCTGACCGACGCGGAGGCCGCCGCGCTGGGGTCCTGGCAGGTGCGGCTGTCGCGGGCGCTGCACGCGGTCACCGGATGCGGCAAGACCTACATCGCGCAGTTCGCCGAGGCCGAAGGGTTCTCGCACGTGCACTTCCACATCGTCCCGCGCGCGGACGACCTGCCTGATGACCTGCGCGGGCCGCGAGTGTTCGCGCTGCTCGGACGCGCGCCGGAGGAAGACCTCGGCGAGGCGCGGCGGGACGCGCTCGCGCTGGCGCTCCGGCGGCATCTGTGACCTGCGGGATTAAACCAGGAGCGGCAATGGTTATCGGTGTCGTTCTGAACGGAGGAGGTTCCCGATGGCACGAAACGACGTCCGGCCGGTGGTGAAGCTGCGGTCGACCGCGGGCAGCGGCCACACGTACGTGACCCGCAAGAACCGCCGGAACGACCCCGACCGCCTGGTTCTCCGCAAGTACGACCCGGTACGGCGCGCCCACGTGCTGTACCGCGAGGAACGCTGACGCCTGAGCGCGCCCGCCGGAGTCTTCCGGCGGGCGCGCACTTTTCCGAGCCCGGATCGGTTCGATGGACCGCGCGGCTTCGACGGGCATCAGGGCGGGGTGGCTTGGGTGAGGATCTGGTGGAGTTCGGTCGAGCGGCGCGCGGTGATGGCACCCTCGCGGGTCCGGGTGGAGATCTTGTGCTGCAGGTCCGCGACGTCCGCACCGCCGTGGCGGGGGTGGGCGAGCATGCCCTGGATGACGTTGGTGAGGTCGACGCCCACGTCCGCGCGGACGTCGCCGGTCGCGACGCCCTGACCCACCGCGAAGCGCAGGCGGAGCAGGGCCTGGCGGAACGAGACCGACGGCACCGGGGCGGGAGCCGGGGCCGGGGCCGAGAAGGTTCGCCCGCCTTGCGTCGGAGCCGGACGGGGCGCCGGGGCGGTCGGTGATGCGGCCTGGAGGGGGAGGAGCCGTCCGCGCGGGCGGTCGGGGCCGCTGAGGGTGTCGCCGAGCCCGAGGACGAGGGTGGCCGCGGCGGCGATCGTCGCGACGACCCCGGCGAGCGCGAGCCACGGGAAGGGCGACCGGCGGCGGGCCCGCGGCAGGGCGGCCCGCCATTCGGCTCCCGCGGGCTCGGCGGTCATGGGTCCCTCCCCGGTCGGACGGCGACGGCGGGTCGCCGGCCGTGCGCCATGTTCCGGAGTACGCCGGACGGGGCGGCGACGGTTCGAAGCGGGGAGCGGGGAATGCAGCCGGCCGCGGCCCCGCACCACGTCGTTGGGGTGCGGGCCGCGGCCGGCCGGTCCTACCTGTTCCCGGCGGGGAGCGGCTGCTCCGCGCGCCAGGAGCCGAGGAGGTCGCGCAGCCTGTCGTGGTAGCGGCCGATGTTCGCGGTCTTGACGTCCTCGTAGCCGCGGATCATGTCGGGCAGTTCGGCGATCTCGACGGCGAGGGCGTGGTTGTCCTTGTCGAGGCCACGGGCGAGCTCGTCGACGACCGCGAGGTACTCGGTAACGAGGCGGCGTTCGGCGCGGCGCTGGGCGGTGGCGCCGAACGGGTCGAACGGGGTGCCGCGCAGCCGCCGCATCGCGCGCAGCGCGTGGAACGCGGGACGGGCCGTCCGGCCGAGCGCGATCTTGCGGTCGACGCCGACGGCGCGCAGCAGCGGCGGGTGCAGCATGTACCGGACGGTGGCGCCCGCGCCGAACTGCTCCTCGACCTGGCGGGTGAGCGCCGGGTCGAGGTGGAGGCGCGCGACCTCGTACTCGTCCTTGTAGGCCATCAGCTTGTGCAGGTGGCGGGCGACGGCGACGGCGAGCCGCTGCCCGGACGCGACGGCGTCGCGTTCGGCGGCGGCGACGCGCAGGACGGCGTCGAGGTACCGCTTGGCGAGCGCGAGGTCCTGGTAGGCGGCGAGGTCGGGGACGCGGATCCGCAGCACGCGGGCCAGTTCGTCGTCCGTGCCCGACGCGTCCACGAGGTTCATGGCGGCGGGCGCGTTGACGGCGAGGGGGCGCTGGACGGCGGGGACGGCGGGCGGTTCGGCCCAGCCGGGCTCCAGGACGAGCCGCCGGCCCGCCCGGAACGCCTGGACGTTCGCGTCGACCTGGACGCCGTTGAGGGCGAGCGCCTCCTCGATCGCGCGCGCCGACAGCGGCAGCAGGCCGGCCTGGTAGGCGGCGCCGACGACGACGAAGTTCGCGGTGGTGGTGCTGCCGAACCAGCGTTCGGCCAGGTCCAGGGCGTCGAGCGCGACGAGCCGGGCGCCGTCGGTGCGGGCGGCGATCTGCCGGACGAGGGACGCGCTCGGCGGCAGCGACGCCGTCACGTCGGTGATCATCCGGCCGGTGGGGACCTCGCTGGTGGACACGACGGCGGCGGTGCGGCCGGGGGCGCAGCGGCGCAGGTTGGTCTCGGTGGTGCCGGCGAGCGCGTCGAACACCAGGTAGGCGTCGGCGCCGCCGTCCCCGATCATGCCGGGGCGCTCGGCGGGGGCGGCGCCGATCCGCAGGTGGGAGACGACCGCGCCGGCCTTCTGGCTGAGCCCGGTCTGGTCGAGGGCGCGGGCGTGCCGGCCGTCGAGGAGCGCGGCGGTGGCGAGGACCTGGTTGACGGTGACGACGCCGGTGCCGCCGATGCCGACGAGCAGGACGTCCGCCGTGTCCGGCCGGGTCGCGGGCTCCGCGAGGTCGCCGATCTCCGGCAGCGACGGCGCGGACGCCTTCCGCTCGCCGGGGATCACGGTGACGAACGACGGGCAGTCGCCGTCGACGCAGGAGTAGTCCTTGTTGCAGGACGTCTGGTTGATCTGCGTCTTGCGGCCGAACTCGGTCTCGACGGGCTCGACGCTGAGGCAGTTGGACTTGGTACCGCAGTCGCCGCAGCCCTCGCAGACCGCCTCGTTGATCAGCACGCGGGTCTGCGGGTCCGGGACGAGGCCGCGCTTGCGCTTGCGGCGGGTCTCGGCGGCGCACGCCTGGTCGTAGAGGAGCACGGTGACGCCGGGGATCTCGCGCAGTTCCCGCTGGACGGCGTCGAGGTCGTCGCGATGCCGGACCCGGACGCCGGGCGCCCACTGCGTGCCGCGCGGGTAGCGGGACGGGTCGTCCGCGACCACGACGATCTTCGCGACGCCCTCGGCGTGCAGCATGCGGGTGATGGACGCGGGGTCGGTGCCGCCGTCGGCGTCCTGCCCGCCGGTCATCGCGACCGCCGCGTTGTAGAGGAGCTTGAAGGTGATGTTGGTGCCGGCGGCGACGGCCTGCCGGATCGCGAGGCTGCCGGAGTGGAAGAACGTGCCGTCGCCGAGGTTCTGGAACATGTGCCCGGTGCCGGTGAACGGCGCGGCGCCGACCCACATCGCGCCCTCGCCGCCCATCTGGGTGGTGCCGATGCTGCGGTCCTGGAAGACGGTCATGACGTGGCAGCCGATGCCGCTCGCCGCCATCGACCCGTCGGGGACGACCGTGGACCGGTTGTGCGGGCAGCCGGAGCAAAAGTACGGGGTGCGCGCCGGGGCGAGCAGGTTGATGCTCGGCTTGCGCGGGCGCAGCGCGGGGTCGCGCAGGTCGACGTGGTCCTCGCCGACGCGGTCGGCGAGGAGCCGGGCGAGCGCCTTGACGATCCGGTCGGCGGTGAGGCCGCCGTCCGCGGGGACGAGGGGCGCGCCGTCGGGCCCGTTCTTGCCGAGCACGGCGGGCCGCTCCGGCGCGTCGTACAGCAGGTCGCGGATCTGCGTCTCGACGAACGCCCGCTTCTCCTCGACGACGACGATCTCGCGGAGTCCGGCGGCGAACGCGCGGAGCTGCACCGGGTCGAGCGGGTGGATCAGGGCGAGCTTGAGGAGCCGGACGCCGCGCCGGGCGAGGGCCGCGTCGTCGAGGCCGAGCCGGTCGAGGGCTTCGCGCAGTTCGAGGTAGGTGCGGCCGGACGCGACGAGCCCGATGGCGGCGTCGCCGGTGGCGCCCTCGATGACGTCCAGGCCGTTCGCGGACGCGTAGGCGGCCGCGGCGCGGAGGCGTCCGTGCAGGACCTCGGCTTCGAGGGACGTCGTGTCCTTGAGGTCGACGCCGGGGCGCCGCGTCGGCTTCCAGGGGCGGCCGCGCCACTCCAGTTCCGGGACGACCGGGTCCGGGACCGGCGCGACGTCCACGACCTCAAGTGAGTCGGCGACGTCGGTGACGAGCTTGAACCCGGTCCAGGCGCCGCTGAACCGGGACATCTCGAACCCGTGCCGGCCGAGCCGCAGCACGTCGGTGATCGATCCGGGCGCGAGCACCGGCATGAACGCCTCGGCGAGCGCGCCCTCCGTCGCGGACGGCAGGGTCGAGGACTTGCAGGACGGGTCGTCGCCCACGACCGCGAGGACCCCGCCGCGCTCGGCGGTGCCGAGCCAGTTCGCGTGCTTGAACGCGTCGAGCGACCGGTCGACGCCGGGCGCCTTGCCGTACCAGAGGCCGAAGACGCCCTGGTAGCGCGGGTCCGGCAGGTGGTCGACGAGCTGCGACCCGTACACGGCGGTCGCGGCCAGCTCCTCGTTGACGCCCGGGATGAACCGGATGTCGTGGCTGTCCAGGAGCTTCGCCTCGCGCATCAGCTGCTGGTCGAGCCCGCCGAGCGGGGATCCCCGGTAGCCGGACACGAAGCCGGCGGTCGTCCAGCCGCGGCGGGCGTCGGCGCGGCGCTGCTCGAGCAGCAGCCGGACCAGCGCCTGGACGCCGCCGAGCGCGACCCGGCCCCGCTCCAGCTCGAGGCGGTCGCGGAGCGCGGAGGTACTGGTCATGGTGCTGCCCCTCTCCCGGCGGCCGGACTGTTCAGCCACATTGAGCACTCTTGCCTGAGCGGAGTGCAAGATGATGGGGCGATAATTGAGCGGATTGCTCAAGTCAGAACCGAGTTACCCGCCGGAGATGAGCGTTGTGACGCGTGCCACCCTCCTCGACATCCAGATCCTGCGCCGGCTGGTCGACCAGCCCCGCATCGGGATCACCGAGCTGGCGGCGAAGCTCGGCATCGCCCGCAACACCGCGCACGCCCGCGTCGAGCGGCTGGAACGCGACGGCGTCATCGGGCATCGCGGCCGCGAGGTCGACCTCGGCGCGCTCGGCTTCGAGCTGACCGCGTTCGTCACCCTGGAGGTCGCGCAGGGCCGGCTCCGCGAGGCCGCGCAGGCGCTCGCGGCGATCCCGCGCGTTCTGGAGGTGCTCGGCATCACCGGGCAGGGCGACCTGCTGGTCCGCGCGGTCGCCCCGAACGGCAAGCAGCTGCACGAGGTGATCGACTCGATCCTCGCGTGCCCGGGCGTCCGCCGCAGTACGACCTCGATCGTCCTCACCGAGCAGGTTCCGTTCCGGCTGGGCCCGCTCCTGGAGGACGAGGAGCGCCGCGCCCGCTGACCCCCGGCCCGCTTCCCCCAGCGCCCGCCGACCGGGGCCCTGCCGCCGGGGCCTCAGCGGCGGCCGGGGCTCAGCGGTGGGCGTGGCCGAGCGGGTCGACGTGCTCCGCCGTGGCGTCGTCCGCGGTGGTGGAGACGCTCAGCTCGCGCCACCGCTCGTCCTCGGCGAGCAGGGCGCGGCCCGCGGCGGTGGCGTACGCGTAGGCGTCGGGGCCGACGAGCAGGCGCAGCGGCGGCTCGTCCAGCGCCACGACGTCGAGGACGAGGCGCGCGACCTTGGCGGGGTCGCTCGCCGCCGTGACGCCGCCGTCCGCGTGCCGGGCCGCCATCGCCCCGACGGTCTCGGCGTACTCGGGCCGGACGGGCGCGATCCGCATGGACGACCCCGCCCAGTCGGTGCGCATCCCACCGGGCTCCAGCACGGTGACCTTGATCCCGAGCGGCGCCACCTCGGCGGCGAGCACCGAGGAGAACCCGCCGACGGCCCACTTGGCGGTCTGGTAGGCGCCGAGGCCCGGGGTGGCGAGCCGGCCGCCCACCGACGAGACCTGGACGATGTGCCCGGCGCGCTGCTCGCGCATTACCGGCAGCGCCGCCCGCGTCAGCCGGACCACGCCGAACAGGTTCGTGTCGATCTGGGTCCGGAAGTCGTCGAAGGCGACGTCCTCGATGGCGGCGAGGTCGGCGTAGCCGGCGTTGTTGACCAGGACGTCCAGCCGGCCGAACCGGTCGACGGCGGTCCGCACGGCCGCTTGTGCGGCGTGCTCGTCGGTCACGTCGAGCGGGACGACCACGAGGCGGTCGCCGTGCTCGGCGGCGAGGTCGTCCAGCGCGGAGAGCGTGCGCACTCCGGCGACGACGCGGTGGCCGGCCTCCAGCGCGGCGCGGGCGATCTCCCGCCCGAGCCCGCGGGAAGCGCCGCTGACCAGGAATGACAGTGAGTTCTGGGTGGACATGGTCCCCTCCGGAGCCGTTACTAACTAACTGGTTGTTTAGAACAAGGTAGGCACGGTCCGGCGCGGATGTCAACTGAACGGTTAGTTGATAGGGTGCGGGGCATGGCACGGGACGCGGACGCCACGCGGCGACGGCTGCTGGACGCGGCGCGGCAGGAGTTCTCGGCGCACGGCATCGCCGGGGCCCGCGTCGACCGGATCGCCGCCGCCGCCCGCAGCAACAAGGCGCAGATCTACCACTACTTCGGCAGCAAGGACGGCCTGTTCGACGCGGTCTTCGACGCCATGGTGCGGGAGACGCTCGACGACGTCCCCATCGACGCCGCGAACCTCCCCGAGTACGCGGGCCGCCTGCACGACTCCTACGAGAAGCGCCCGTGGGTGCAGCGCATCGCGACCTGGTACCGGCTGGAACGGGCCGGTTCGTCCGACCTCCTGGCGCCCGTCGTGGCGGGCAACGAGGCGAAGGTCCGGGCGATCGCCGCCGCGCAGGCCGACGGCACGCTCCCCACCCGCTTCTCCGCCGCCGAGCTGCTCGGCCTGGTCATCCACCTGTCGGGCCTGTGGAGCGCGAGCATGCCCGAGTTCGAGGCCCTCATCGAGGACGGCTCGGCCGGACGGCGCCGCCGCCTCGTCGTCGACGCGGTGGCCGCCCTCCTCGCCTGACCTGGGGCGCGTCAGCCCACCTGACCTCGCAGGCGGCGGCCGACCGGGCCGGCGCGCGTCAGCCGGGCTGGCCGAACAGGCCGGACGACAGCCGGTAGATGGTGCCGTCCACGCTCACGTAGGCGCGCACCTGGTACAGGCCCTGGACGCCCATCAGGAACTCGGGCTCGCCGGCGTGCCACGGGACGTACCCGCAGTGCTCGAACACCCCGAGCGCCATCGCGCGCGTGATCTCGTACCGGTCCCGCCGCAGCACGAGCTGCTGGACGATGTTGGCGCTGGTGTGCAGCGCCGCCAGCATGGTGTCCGGGCCGGTGCCGGGCTGCTCGGGATCGACGAGCGCGAACCGCCGCTCGCCGCCGGGCCCCGGCACCGACCAGGCGCCCCAGCCGCCGCCGAGGCGCGCGGCCGCGCAGGTCAGCAGCTCCGCGACGTGCGCGGGCCGGGGATGCCCGCCCAGATCGACCTCGTCGGCCGCCCACGCCGGCTCGCCGCCGGCGGCGACCAGCTCCTTCGCCTGCGCAGGGCCGTCGCCGTCCGCCCAGGTCCAGGTGCCGTCCTGGGCGAAGACGCCGATCTCCCGGGCCTGGACGGTGACGGTGCTGCCGAAGCGCAGCGTCCCGGCGGCGGCGTCCCACTCGGGCGGCGTCCGCCAGTCCACGCCGTCGTCGGAGAGCCGGTCGATCAGCGCGTTCTGCCCGGCGAGGACGCACGCCATCGCCGGGGCGGCCGTCGCCAGCAGCGACGCGGGGACGGGCCCGTTCACGTCGAGCTCGTTGACGAGCAGCAGACCGGAACGGCCGTCGTCCTTGGCGGGGAAGGGGACGGTCCCGTCCGGCAGTTCGATCTCCGTCCCGCGCACGGCGAGACCGTGATGGTCGGCGTAGCCGCGCATCATCGCGTCCGTGTGCTGCCGGGCGTCGTAGTCGCCGAGCAGGTCGGCGGCGCGCCGCAGGCAGGCCCCGGCCTGCTCCGCGGCGGGGCCGCCGGACGTCAGGTCGGGCGCGTCGGCGACGATGAACGTGAGCGCGCGCCCGCCGTGGCCGTGCCGGATCGCGGCGCTCGCGCCGAGCAGCGCGACCGCGAGCAGGGCGAGGTCGTCGGCGGCGGCGCGCGGGTCGTAGAACCCACCGAGGTCGACCAGCGGCTCGGTCAGCTCCGGGACGCCGTGCCGCTCGCCGATCTCCCGGAGCCGCTCGGCGTGCGCGGCGGCCGGGGTCCCGGCGAAGCCGGGGACGGCCCAGCTCCACTGGAAGGTGTTGTCCTCGGCGTGGCTGCCGAGGATCCCGGCGGCCATCCGCCGGTCGCCCGACCACGCGACCCCGGCCTCCAGGTTCCGGCGGAACGTCGTCCCTTCGAGGGCGCGGTTGAGCCGCGCCGACCGCTCCGCCGCCACCCCGAGCCGCGGCGCGGCCAGCGCCAGCAGCGCGTCACTGAACGAATCCACCGGATCCCCCGCATTCCCGTCCGACTGCGATCACCAGAGCGTAGGGGATCGTCTGCGCCGCGTGCCGGGCGATCGCGCGATCAGGCCGGGGCCGGCAGCGATCCGGCTCCGACGTAGTCGCGGAAGAGCACGATCCGGCCGTCGCGGATCCGGAAGACCTGGATGCAGGGCACCTCGAACGGCTCGCCGGTCGCGACGACCCGGCCGACGGTGGTGAGCTCCATGATCACCACTTCGGGGTCGGTGGTGCGGTGGACGTCGCGGACGCGCAGGTCGAGGATCTCCAGGTCCGGCCGTCCCGCCTTCGTGGAGAACGCGCGGATCTCCTCGCGGCCCTCCAGCCGGTCCGGCAGGCCCGGGCCGCCGAACGGCAGCTCGATGACGCCGTCCGCCGCGAACAGGTCCGCGAACGCCTCCATGTCGCGGTCGATCAGCAGTTCCCGTCGCCGTTCGAGGACTTCCAGGGGTGTCGCCGGTGCGCTCATGGCCCGCTCCTTCGTTCAACGTGCGTTGTATGACTGGTTCAACGAATGTAGAACGAAATGGCAGGCCCGGTCAACGCTCATAGAATGAGAAGGTGAGCACCCCAGGGGGCGGGTCCCGGGCCGAGCAGCGGCGCGCCACCCAGGCCCGCATCCTCGAGCACGCCCGCCGGATCTTCGCCGACGCCGGCTACGACCGGACCACCATCCGCGCGGTCGCCACGGCCGCGGGCGTCGACCCCGGCCTGGTCATGCACTACTTCGGCAGCAAGGAGAAGCTCTTCGCGCGGGCCATCGAGGCGGGCGCGAGCTGGATGCCCGGCGGCACGGCCGACGAGGTCGCCGAGCAGCTGCTCGACCGGCTCCGCACCTCGCTGGTCGAGGAACCGGTCGAGTCGCTCGCCCTCCTGCGGTCGATGCTGACCCACCCGGAGGCCGCCCGCGCGTTCCGGTCCGCGGCGCGGCTCCGCAAGGAGGGGATCGGGCAGGCCATCCCCGACGAGGACGCCGACCTGCGCGCCGCCGTCGTCAACGCGATGCTGATCGGGATCGCCCTCGGCCGGCACCTCATCGGGCTCGACCACCTGGCCGACGCCGACCCCGACCGCGTCGTCGAGATCCTCCGCCCGGCCGTCCGCGCCATCACCAAGGCCGAGCGGCCCGACTGACGGCGCCGCCGGGCGTCCCCGCCTACGCGGGCACTGCCTACGCGGGCACTGCCTACGCGGGCTCTGCCTGGGCGGCGAGATCGTGCAGGGTGAGGAGCAGCTCGGACGCCTCGACCTCGTCCAGTTCCCCGAACGTCGCCTCCGCGAGGTGGCGATCGGACGCCTCGGACCCGGCGATCCAGACGGCGCCGAGGGTCTGCTCGGGCCACTCGGCGGGGGACATCACCGGGAAGCCGGGGTTCACGTCCAGGACGACCGTGCGTCCCGCCACGTCGCGGGTCAGGCAGTGCTGCACGCCCGCGTCCTGCGGCGTTCCGCGCTCCCAGCCCCGGCGTTCCAGGCCCAGCACCTTCCCGACGCCGACCACGGTGCCCGCGACCCGGTCGAGCCGGTCGCCGGCGGCCTCCTCCGCCGTGAACGCGCGGACGGGCCGGCCGAGCTGCGGGAACGGCTGCAGGATCTCGTAGTCGGCGAACACCTCCGACCAGGCCGCGACGCTCTCGCCCAGGTGCACCGGGTGCGCGATCCGGACCTCGCCGGACTCCGGGAGCGGCAGGGCCTCGTCGTCCACGCCGGCGAACGTGCGGTCCTCGGCGACCCGGAAGGCGACCGGAGCGGCCCCGTCCTCCTCGTGCAGCCAGACCAGCCGCCGGACGAGGTGCCACAGCAGCGGATGCCGGACGAACAGCCGCCGGAAGTCGCCGGTCGTCCACCGCCGCTGCCCGGCCATGGCCCGCTCCAGCCGGCCGATCTGGTCGGCGGCGACCGTGCGGACGTCCTTCTTCAGCCCGGTGAACGCCCGGTACGCGGCGGGCGCCGCCTCCGGGTCGTCCTTGGCGCCTGGCTTCGGCAGCGTCTTGCGGAGCGTGCCGCGGCCGTCGAACACGACCGGCCGCAACTGCTCGTCGAAGCCCACCGTGAACGTCCGGGGACCGTAGTCGAGCGTCATGCCGCCGGCGGCGTCCAGGCCGAAGTCGGGGACGATCCGGTCGCCGAGCTGGTCCATCGTGAGGCCGCGCTCGTCGGCCACCTCGGTCAGCAACTGCCCCGCCCGCTTCTTGAGCCGCTTGGGCCGGGCCTTGTCCGCGACGAGGTGCAGCTGCATGACCGCCACGTCCGTGCCGATCCCGGCGAGCACGTCGAGCGCCTTCAGCGGCAGCTGGATCCCGTTCTGGCCGGGCCAGGACCGGGCCATCCCGCCCAGCCGCCGCGCGATCTCGTCGTCGCCGGTCCAGCCGAGCTGCGCCAGCGCCCAGCCGATCCGCGTCGCCTCGCCGGACGCCCGCCACCGGGCGAACAGGCTCCAGCCGAACTCGGCCAGCGACCCCGGGTCGAGCGCGTCGAGCGACTCCTTGAGCCTCTGGGCGGGCGCGCGCCGCGGGCTCGCCTTGCTCAGCGCCTCGACCAGGTGGCCCGTCGCCGCCGCGGGCAGCGCGTGCTCGCGGCCCCGCAGCAGGATCTGCGGCAGCGCGGCCGGACGCGCCCACGTCGGCGCCCGCTTCTTCCCGTCCTTCCGGAGGGCCGCGGGCACCTGGTCGAGCGGCGCCTCGGCCGTGCGCGCGGCTTGGAGTGCGTCGAGCGCCTCCCGGGCTCGCGGGCTCAGGTCCGCCGCCGGGAGCAGGCCGGGGTGCGCCTCGAGGTGCGCGTTCAGCAGGCCCGCCGCCAGCGACGACCGCCAGGCGGTGCCGGTGCCGAGCTCCGGCAGGAGCCGCAGCGCCCGGACCGGGAACCGGTCGATCATCGCCTCCATCGCGGGCAGCACGTGCGTCGCGTCGAGCCGGCCGCCCATGATCCGGAACGCCTCGTCGCCGGGGATCCGCGCCAGCGCGTCCACGATGCGGCGCCGCTCCTTCGGCTCCGCGTCGCCGTCCAGCGACCGCGCCAGCACCGGCGCCGCGGCCTCGCCCAGCCCGTCGACCAGGGTGTAGAGCACGTCGGGCTCCCGCTCGCCGGTCCGCAGGACGGCCCAGTCGCCGAGCCGCTCGACCTGCTCGGCCGTCCCCAGCGACCACCACAGCATCTTGGCGCCGGACGAGGTGTAGTACGACAGGCGCGGCGGCGGGTCCTGGCAGCAGTCGTCCACCCAGTCCGTCCGGTCCGGCATCAGGAAGGCCGCGATCAGCCGCCGGACCCGTCCCTGGCGGTGCCCCGCCAGCGCTTGCGCGGCCGCGTTCCGGTCGTCCTCGCTCGCGGCGGCCAGGAGCACGCGCATCCGCCGGCCCGCGCCGCCCGCCGCCCAGTGGGCGTGGTCGAGGTCGCCCGTGCCCTGCAGGACGTAGGCCGGCTGCTCCTCGAGCCCGACCGGCCCGCCGTCGCCGTAGACCCAGATCCCCTCGATCTCGGCGAACGCGCAGGCGGCGAAGGCGAGCCCGTGCTCGGCCGCGAGGTGGTCGGCCCAGCCGGGGTCGCAGGCGAAACGCGACCTCGTCCGCGCCATCGTCTCCACGCGCGCGACCACCGCCGCCCCCAGCGGGGTCGCCTCGCCCTTCAGGTAGGCGAGCCCGGCCTCCGCGAGCTCGGGCACGGTGCCCCGGTGTTCCAGCACCTCGCGGACGAGGGGCTCGGCGGCCTCAAGACCGTCGCGGACGGCGGCGCGCGCCTCCTGATCCGGGATGGTCTCGGGCACCGGGACCCGGCCCCCGTGCCGGGGGAGCAGGTCCTCCAGCCACGCGTCGGGGACGGCCAGGACGTTCTCGGGGCGGGAGGTGATCATGCGGCCCCACGTTAGGGCAGGGGACCGACACCGTAGGTCCGGACGCGTGAGCATGCACGATGAGGGCGGCGATCATTCTGGACCTATGGAGACACCGATGACCACACTCGCCCATCGCAACGGGCACCCGGCGACCGCCGGGGAGCTGGCGCCGCTCGCATTCGCGGGCTATGCCCATTTCACCGCCATGCAGGTGCGCGGAGGCCGCGTCCGCGGCCTCGACCTGCATCTGGAGCGGCTGCGGTCCGCGTCGGCGGAACTGTTCGGCCGGGCGGTGCCCGACGACCGGGTGCGGTCCTTCCTGCGGACGGCGCTGGAGGCCGGTCCGGCGGACGTCTCGCTGACGGCCACCATGTACGCGGCGCCGGGCGGGTCCGCCCCGGGCGAGGACGCGGAGCCCGACGTCCTGGTCCGCACCAGGCCGCCCGCGACCGGCCCGGAGGGGCCCCTGGCGCTCGCGACGGTCGAGTACGAACGGGTGCTGCCCGCCGTGAAGCACGTCGGCGAGGTGGCCAAGACGTACTTCATGCGGCGGGCCATCCGGGACGGGTTCGACGACGCCGCGTTCGTCGACCGCCGCGGCCGGCTCACCGAGGCCACGATCTGGAACCTGGCCTTCTGGGACGGCGACGCCGTGGTGTGGCCCGACGCGCCGATGCTGGTCGGCACCACGATGGGCATCGTCCGCCGCCGGCTGGAACGGATGGGCGTGCCCCAGCGCGTCCAGGAGGTGACGCCGGCCGACGTCCCGTCGCTGTCCGGGGCCGTGGTCATGAACTCGTGGACGCCGGGCATCGCCGTCCACCGGATCGGCCCGGCGCCCGTTCCCGAGGCGCCCCGCTTCGTGGACCTGCTCCACCAGGCCTACGAGGCCGAACCCCTCACCGAGCCGTGACCCGCGGCGGCTCGGCGGCCCTCGCGGTCACGGCCCGGCCCGGTCATCTCCGCGGCGGCGACGGTAGTGGCGACGAGTTTCGGCCGCCCCGCAGGTCTATATCCCACGGGCCGCGTCCGCGCGGCCGAGGAACCGCACTGCGAGGAGACCGATGATCGACATGACCCCGGCCTGCGACCGGATGATCGACGTGCTGGCGGGCGTCTCCGATGACCGGCTCGACGACGGCACGCCCTGCACGGAGTACACGGTCCGTGACCTCATCCTCCACGTCGACACGGTGTCCGCCGGCTTCGCCGGGCTCGCCCGCGAGGAGCTCCCCGAATCCGGCGGCGCCACGGGCCTCGGCGACGACTGGCACAAGCGCGTCGCCGAGCACGTGCGGGCGCTCGGCGAGGCCTGGGCCGACCCGGCGGCCTGGGAGGGCGAGACCGAGACGGGCGGCACGACGCTGTCCAACGAGCTGTGGGGCAAGATCGCGTTCACCGAGATCGTCGTGCACGGCTGGGACCTCGCCACCGCCACCGGCCGGCCCTTCGCACTGCCGGACGACACGCTCCGCGCCTGCCTCGACCACGTCGTCGATTTCGTCCCCAAGGCTCCCGTCCCGACCCTCTGGGACCCCGCCGTCCCCGTCCCCGACGACGCCCCCCTCCTGCACCGCGTGCTGGGCGTCACCGGCCGCGACCCCCACGGGGTCAGTCGGTGAAGATGCCGCCGGTCGCGTTGACGAAGGTGCCGGTGATGGCGGCGGCGCCGTCGGACGCGAGGAACGCGGCGGTGTCGGCGATCTGAGCGAGCGTGGGGGAGCGGCGGAGCAGGCGCATCTCGTCAAGGCGGGTCAGCAGGGCCTGGAAGGCGGCGTCGTCCATCGGCGGGCCGAACTGGGACAGCTTCTCCGGCGAGAGGGTCTCGGGGAGGCCCGCCGTCCAGATCCCGACGACGCGCACGCCCGCCGGGCCGCACTCCTGCGCCAGGTTGCGGACGAGGGCGTCGAGCGCGGCGTCCGCCGGGCCCGTGCCGCCCATCATCGGGCTGCCCTTCGCCGAGCCGCTGTTCAGCGTGAGGACGACCCCGGAGCCGCGCTCGGACATGTGCCGGGCGGCGGTCCGGGCCGTGATGAAGTTCGCGGTGATCCCGGTCGTGATCGGGCTGACGAAGTCGTCCACGGGCATCTGCGTGAGCGGCATGCCCTGCACGTCGCCGCGCGTGACGAGGTTGAAGGAGACGTCGATGCCGCCGGCGTCGGCGACCTGCCGGGCGTGCTCCTCGACGGCCTTCTCGTCCAGCGCGTCGAGGACGGCCACCTCGGCGCGGCCGCCCGCGGCCGCGATGTCCGCGGCGACGGCGTCGAGGGATGCGCGGGTCCGGCCGGCGAGGAAGACGGTCGCGCCCAGGCGGGCGAAGGTCTTCGCGACGGCGCCGCCGATCGAGCCGCCGGCACCGTAGATGATCGCGTTCTTGTTCTCCAGCAGCATGTCCGTGTTCCGTTCTCGCGTCGTTGTGGGACGCCTATGGAGACGCGCGCGGCCGGGAAACTAATCGGTCAGCGTCAGCGGCAGCCCGAAGGCGGGGAACAGGTGCGGCTCGAACGAGGTGATCTCGGCGATCAGGCCGTCCTCGATCCGCAGGACGTCCATGACCTGCGCCCGGTAGACGCGGGTGCCGGGCCGCTGCACGTAGCCGCCGAGGGCGAGCTGCCCGTTCGCCCTGGTCGGCAGGTGCCGCCACCGGCCGATGTACGCGGGCGAGGACGGGTCGAACGTCTGCGAGAGCATCCCGATGATCGCGTCCCGGCCGCCGAACCACAGCGGGTTCGGGGGCATGGTGATGCGGACGTCCTCCCGCAGCATCGCGGTCATCGCGGCCATGTCGCCGTCGACGGCGGCCCGCATGTAGCGGTCGAGGAGCGCGCGTTCGGCCTCGGACGGGTCCGTGCCGCGCGCCCATTCGTCACGCCGTTGCGGGAGACGATCGCGGAGGGCGGGCCGGGCCCGCTGCAGCGCGCTGGTCACCGAGGCCACGGTCAGGCCGAGGGCGGTCGCGGTGTCGGCGGCGGGCCAGCCGAGCACGTCCCGCATGATCAGGACGGCGCGCTGCTTCGGCGGCAGGTGCTGGATCGCGGCGAGGAACACCAGCTCCAGCGTCTCCGCGGTCTCCGCCGCCGCCTCCGGGTCGTCCGGGAACGGCTGCAGCCAGGGCAGGAACGGCGGCGCGGTCACCTCGTTCGACGGCGGGACGGGGGACGGGGCGTACCGCTGCGGGCGGCGCTCGTTGCGGCGCAGGAAGTCCAGGCACGCGTTGGTGGCGATCGTGTAGAGCCAGGTGCGCAGGCTGGAGCGCCCCTCGAACCCGTCGCGGTTCCGCCACGCCTTCAGCAGGGTCTCCTGGACGAGGTCCTCGGAGTCGTCGTAGGAGCCGACCATCCGGTAGCAGTGGACCTGCAGCTCGCGCCGGTGCGGCTCGACGAGCGCCGCGAAATCGATCTCGTCCCCGTCCCGGAGCGGATTCGTCACGGTCTCCGGCGTGACGGATTCCGTGACGGATGCGGGCGTGACGGAATGCGTGACGGCAGCAGGGACGGGAGGCGTGACGGCAGCCGGGACGGAAGGCGCGACGGCAGCCGGGACGGACCGTGTCGCGTCCGCCGCCACGCGCGCGATGCGGCGCAGGCGCCCGATCGACGACGACAGTTCCCGCACGTCGGCGTAGAACGGCTCGGGGCGTTCGGGCGCCAGGCTCCGCACGCGCCGCTCGATGTCGGAGATCAGGTCGTGGACGGCGTCGCCGCCGCCGGCCCGCCGCGTCCGGTACGCCTTCTGCCGGCAGGCGGCCGAGCAGTACACCGACGCCCGCCCGGGCCGCCCGTCCGGGCGCGGCAGCGCCTTCCCGCACACCCGGCACGCGTTGTCCGCCATGCGCCCAGAGCCTAGGGCAAGGGCTCCGCGGCCGCCGGGCCGTCCGGGGTCCGGCGCATCAGGAGCAGCGCGACGTCGTCCTCGGCGCGCTCGCGGCCGATGAGCGCCGCCATCACCGCGGCGCCGACCTGCTCGGGCGGGCCCGCGCGGACGGCGCCGCACAGCCGTGCGATGCCGCTGTCGACCGAGTCGTCCCGCCGCTCGATGAGCCCGTCGGTGTAGAAGCACAGCAGCGCTCCGGGCGGAAGCTCCACCACCGTCGTGTGGCGGGCCGTGGTCTCGTCCAGGCCGATCAGGAGGTCGAACTTCATGTCGACGGCCTCCGCCGGCCGGCCGGGCAGGGCGAGGACCGGGGGCGGGTGGCCGGCCGAGGACAGCCGGACCCGGTCCAGGGCGGGATCGCACACCGCATAGAGCACGGTCGCGGTCGCGTCGGGCTCGAAATGCATCATCTTGCGGTTGAGCTTGCCGAGGGCCTCGGCCGGGTCGGTGGTCTCCAGCGCGTACGAGCGCAGCGCGCTGCGCATCCGGCCCATCACGACGGCGGCGCCCAGCCCGTGCCCGGCCACGTCGCCCATGACGATGCCGATCTCGCCCGAGGGGAGGTCGAAGACGTCGTACCAGTCGCCGCCGACGCTCTCCTTGCCGGGACGGTAGCGCGCGGCCAGCTCGAGGCCGGGGATCTCCGGGAGCCCGGACGGGATGAGGCTGCGCTGCAGTTCCAGGGCGCCGGCGCGTTCGGCGCGGCTCGTCAGCGACTGCACCGCCAGGGCGACGCGGGCGGCGGCGAGCTGCAGGAACTCGGTCTCGTCCGCGGTGAACCGGCGCGGCGCCAGGGTGCCGACGTGCATGACCCCGACCAGCCGCCCGCCGCCGATGAGGGGGACGCCGAGCAGGGAGTGCAGGCCCCGCTGGACCAGCAGCGGGTTGTAGACGTTCGCGTGGGGCACGTCGGGGATGTAGACCGGGATCCGCTCGGCGGCGACGCGTCCGGCGAAGCCCTGGCCGACGGGGACGCGCACGCCCTGCGTGACCTCCTCCTCGAGGCCCTTCGCGGCCGCCGCTTCGAGGAGCCGGGCCCGCCGGTCGAGCAGGAGCACGGCCGCGGTGTCGACGCCGAGGATGTCGCGGACGCGGTCGAGCAGGGTGTCCAGGAACTCCTCGACGCCCATGTGCGCGAAGGCCTCATCGGTGATCGCCTGGATGTTCTCGAGCTTGCGCGCGAGGCTCTCCAGGGCGTCCGCCGGTCTCTCCATCCCGGTCATCGTATGCGCGATATCCGGCGCTTTACCGGTATTGGTGCAGGTTGGACGATGTCATTGCCCTCCGGGCGGCCACCGGTGCCGAGGGCGCCGGCGTCGCGTCCGGCGCGGGTCAGCGGAGGCACCGGCGGACCCCGTCGGCGATCTCGAGGTCCTCGCGGGCGGTGACGACGAGGACGCGCACGGCGGAATCGGGCGCGGTGACGTCGGCGTCGCCGTGCGCGCCGTCGTTGCGGCCGGGGTCGACGGACACGCCGAGGAAGGCGAGGTCCTCGGCGAGGCGGTGCCGGACGGACGGATCGTGCTCGCCGACGCCGCCGGTGAAGACCAGCGCGTCGAGGCCGCCGAGGGTGGCGGCCATCGCGGCGGCGCAGGCGCGCAGCCGGTGGTGGTAGACGTCGAGGGCGGCGAGCGCGACGGCGTCGCGGGCCTCGGCGCGCTCGCGGATCTCCCGCATGTCGCCCGTCCCGGCGAGCCCGCGCAGCCCGGACCGGCCCTCCAGGGCCTCGTTGACCTCGGACGCCTCGACGCCGTGCTTGATCAGCCACAGCGGGATGCCCGGGTCGACGCTGCCGGCGCGGGACGCCATGACGAGCCCTTCGAGGGGCGTGAAGCCCATCGTCGTGTCGACGGAGCGGCCGTCGGCGACGGCGGCGAGCGACGCCCCGGACCCGAGGTGGCAGATCACCGTCCGGGTCGGCAGCGCGCCGAGCATCTCGCGCGTCCGGCGGACGGCGTAGGAGTACGACAGGCCGTGGAAGCCGTAGCGGCGCAGGCCGAACCGCTCCCGCCACTCCGCGGGCAGCGCGTAGGTGGCGGCGGCGTCCGGCAGCGTGGCGTGGAACGCGGTGTCGAAGCACGCGACGGCCGGGATGCCGGGCAGCGCGGCGGTGATCTCCGACAGCGCGTGCAGGGACGCGGGCTGGTGCAGCGGCGCGAGGTCGGCGAGCGCCTCCAGCCGTTCGGTGACCTTCGCGTCGACGACGACGGGCTCGGTGAAGTCGGTGCCCCCGTGCACGAACCGGACGCCGACCGCGTCGGGCGCCGGCATGTCCGCGACCATCGGGGCGACCTCGTGGCGGGCGCCGGCGTTCTCGGTGACGACGGAGCCGTCCGGGTCGATCATGCTCAGCTTCAGGCTGCTCGACCCCGGGTTCACGGTCAGGATGCGCATCGCGGCCCCTCAGTACGGCTTCGTCAAGGTTCGGCGTCAGTACGGCCAGGTCCAGTCGCGGACCTCGGGCGCGTCCTCGCCGTGCTCGCGGGTGTAGGCGCGCAGGGCGAGGCGCTGGTCGGCCATGCGCTGGCGGATGTGCGCGACGCGCCCGCCGAGCGACGGGACGCGGTCGATGACGTCCATGACGAGGTGGAAGCGGTCCAGGTCGTTCAGCATGACCATGTCGAACGGCGTGGTCGTGGTGCCCTCCTCCTTGTAGCCGCGGACGTGCAGGTGGTCGTGGCCGTGGCGGCGGTAGGCGAGCCGGTGGATCAGGTACGGGTAGCCGTGGAACGCGAAGATGACCGGTTTGTCGGTGGTGAAGAGCGCGTCGTACTCGCGGTCCGGCAGCCCGTGCGGATGCTCGGTGTCGGGTTCCAGCCGCATCAGGTCGACGACGTTCACCACCCGGACGCGCAAGTCGGGGAACAGCTGGCGGAGGATGTCGACGGCGGCGAGCGTCTCCAGCGTCGGGATGTCGCCCGCGCACGCCATGACGACGTCGGGATCGGCGCCGCCGTCGGTGGACGCCCACTCCCAGATGCCGATGCCGCGCGTGCAGTGCGCGATCGCGGCGTCCATCGGCAGCCAGTTCAGCGCGGGCTGCTTCCCCGCGACGATCACGTTGACGTAGTCGCGGGAGCGCAGGCAATGGTCGCCGACCGACAGCAGCGTGTTCGCGTCCGGCGGCAGGTACACCCGGACGATCTCGGGCTTCTTGTTCATGACCACGTCGAGGAAGCCCGGGTCCTGGTGGGTGAAGCCGTTATGGTCCTGCCGCCACACGTGCGACGACAGCAGGTAGTTCAGCGACGCGATCGGCCGCCGCCACGGCAGCCGCCGCGTCACCTTCAGCCACTTCGCGTGCTGGTTGAACATCGAGTCCACGATGTGGACGAACGCCTCGTAGCTGTTGAACAGGCCGTGCCGCCCGGTCAGCAGGTAGCCCTCCAGCCAGCCCTGGCACAGGTGCTCGCTGAGCACCTCCATGACCTGCCCGTGCGGGCCCTGGTGCTCATCGGTCGGCAGCCGCTCGCCTTCGAAGACCCGGTCGGTGGCCGCGAAGACGTCCCCGAGCCGGTTGGACGCCGTCTCGTCCGCGCCCATGATCCGGAAGTTGGACGGGTTGCCCTTCACCACGTCCCGCAGGAACGTCCCGAGCACGCGGGTCGCCTCGGACGTCGTCGTCCCGGGCTTGCCGACCGGGACGGCGTAGTCGCGGAAGCCGGGCAGCTTCAGCGGGCGCAGCAGCAGCCCGCCGTTGGCGTGCGGGTTCGCGCTCATCCGCCGCCCGCCCTCCGGCGCCAGGGCGGTGAGCGCGGGGAACGGGCGCCCCTCCTCGTCGAACAGCTCGCCGGGACGGTAGGAGCGCAGCCACTCCTCGAGCAGCGCGAGATGCTCGGGATCGTCGCGGACGCCGGTGAGCGGCACCTGGTGCGAGCGCCAGGTGTTCTCGACCGGCAGGCCGTCGACGACCTTCGGGCCCGTCCACCCCTTCGGCGACCGCAGGACGATCACCGGCCACCGCCGCCGGGCGGTGTCGCCGCCGTCGCGGGCGGCCCGCTGGATGCCGGCGATCTCGTCCAGGGCCTGGTCGAGGGCCAGGGCCATCTTCCGGTGCATCGACTCCGGCTCGTCCCCGCTGACGACGACCGGCCGGTACCCGTAGCCGTCGAGGAGCTGGACGAGCTCCTCCTCGGAGATCCGCGCCAGGACCGACGGGTTCGCGATCTTGTAGCCGTTGAGGTGCAGGATCGGCAGGACGGCGCCGTCCCGCACCGGGTCGAGGAACTTGTTCGAGTGCCACGACGCCGCGAGCGGCCCGGTCTCCGCCTCGCCGTCGCCGACGATGCACGCCACGACCAGGTCCGGGTTGTCGAAGGCCGCGCCGTACGCGTGCGCCAGCGAGTACCCCAGCTCGCCGCCCTCGTGGATCGACCCGGGCGTCTCCGGCGCGACGTGGCTCGGGATCCCGCCGGGGAACGAGAACTGCCGGAACAGCCGCTCCATGCCCGGGCCGTCCCGCGACACGTCCGGGTACACCTCGCTGTAGGTGCCCTCCAGCCACGCGTTCGCGACCGCCGCCGGGCCGCCGTGGCCCGGCCCCATGATGTAGATCATGTCGAGGTCGCGGGCCCTGATGACCCGGTTCAGGTGGGCGTAGCAGAAGTTCAGGCCGGGGGAGGTGCCCCAGTGGCCGAGCAGCCGCGGCTTGATGTCGCTCCGCCGGAGCGGCTCGCGCAGCAGGGGGTTGCCCAGGAGATAGATCTGCCCTACCGAAAGGTAATTCGCGGCTCTCCAGTACGCGTCGATCCGCCGGACCTCGTCATCGGACAGGGGGGCGGACGCGGTCACGGCCTCGGTCATCGCGCGGTCCCTTCGGTGGTCGGCATACGCCCGGGAAGGATCACGTCCCCGCTCTGACTCCCGTCAACCGTTACCTGAGATGTGAGCGGATGTGAGCATCCGCTGTCCAGGCAGCCGTCGCTTGCGCGGCGGCGGTCCCGGTCTTGCCCGCGTGCGCGGTGCCGGGTTCCTGCTTCGCGGGCGGTCGCCCGGCGGGGCCGGGTCTGACATCGCCTCCACAGGCGTTTCGCCTCTCCGCCCCACTGGCGGCGAGGTCACGCAGATTGATCGCGGCGTTGACGTCCCGGCCCAATACCAGGCCGCATGCCTCACACCGATAGGTCCGCTCGGACAGCGACAGGCTTGGCTTTCGCCCACCACAGCCCGAGCAGGTCTTGGACGAGGGGAACCAGCGATCGGCCACGACCAGCCGTCCGCCATTCCACCTGGTCTTGTACTCCAGCATGCGCCGCGCCGCGCCGAAGCCCTGGTCGGCGACGGCGCGGGCGAGCCGGCGGTTGGCGAGCATGCCGGTGACGTTGAGGTCTTCGACCACGACGGTCTCGTACCGGGCTGCCAGGCGCGTGGTGGCCTTGTGCAGCGCGTCGGCACGCAGGGCGGCGACGCGGGCGTGGTGGCGGGTGAGCCGCCGGGCGGCCTTGCTGCGGTTGGCCGACCCCAGCTGGGTGCGCGAGTGGGCTTTGCCGAGCCGCGCCAGTCTCCGCAGTCCCGCCCGCAGCGCCTTGGGCCCGGGGATCTCGGGCCAGTTTGCGGGTGGACTCGTGCGTGGCGATCACCCCCAAGCGCGGCAGCGTCACCGTCCGGTCGCCGCACCGCATCACCCCCGAACCGAACCGGAACGAGTCACGGCACCGGCCCCGCCTCTTGAACCGCGGAAACCCCAGACGCCGTCCCTTGCGACCGCCATTGCGGGACCGGACGAACTCGCGCAGCGCCCGCTCCAGATCCCGGAACGCCTCCTGGTAGACGCACTTGGAGTTCTCTCCCCACCACCCCAACGCCGGGTCGGTCTTCTTCACGACGTTCCACAGCCGGTGCAACTCCGCGCCCGACCACCACTTGCCCTCGACGTCGTAGCGGTCCCGACAAGCCGCCAGAGCCCAGTTCCAGGCGAACCGCGCCGCTCCGGCGTGCGACCGCAAGGCCCGCTCCTGCGCGGGGGTGGGGTCCAGCGCGAACCGATACGCCTGTGTGACCATCACAACCCGCACCGTAACCGCGACCACCGACAAAACCCGGACGGCAGCAAATTCAGAGGACGCAAACCCACGGAAGTCGGTGTCTGTTCACATTCCACTCAACAGTCCTGCACCCCGCTCAGCGGACGCGGGGGAGCGTGAAGGGGCAGGGGCCGTCCCCCCGGAGGCCGCCGCCGGGACCGGCCTCGATGAGGTGCGCCTCGCCGAACTCCTCGTCCTCCGCCGCCGCCCGCACGAGGTGCCCGTAGCGGGGCAGGTGCCGCGCCCACGCGTCCGGGGCGCCGGCCTGCAGGTCGAGACGGATCGGGGTGTTGCCCTGCGGCGCCTCGAACGGCCCGAGCCCGCCGGCGAGCCGCCAGCGGGGCGCGGCGAGCGCGTCCTCGGCCGCCGCGCCGCGCAGCAGCCGCACGAGGATCTGCAGGTCCACCTGCGGCTGGACGCCGCCGCCGGCGCAGCCGAGGACCGCCCGGAACGTGCCATCGGGGCGCGTCGCGACGACCGGGACGAGCGTGTGCGGCGGGCGGCGCCGCGGCCCGTACTCGGCGGCCGAGCCGGGCGCCAGTGTGAACCCGGCGCCGCGGTTGTGGAGGTTGATCCCGGTTCCGGGCTCGAACAGGAGCGAGCCGAGGCCGGTGCCGTTCGACTGCTGCAGCGCGATGGACATGCCCCGGTCGTCCACGACGCAGACGCAGGCGGCGTCGCCGGACTGGACCGTTCCGCGGCGGCGCCAGTGCCGGGCCGGGTCGATCGCGGCGCGGAGCGCGTCGATGCGCTCCGGGCGCAGGAGCGCTGCGGCGTCCGCCTCCCCGCCGCCGTCGGAGGCCGCGAGCACGGACTCGGCGAGCAGGTGCGCCCAGCCGGGGTCGGCGGGATCCGGCAGGTCGAGACCGGCGGCGACCGCCAGGGCGGCGAGCAGCACGTGGCCCGGCGAGTTCGGCGGGGCCGTCCACACGTCGTGCCCGAACGCGCGGACGCCGAGCGCGGGCACCCACTCCGCGCAGGGCTCGGCGAGGTCGGACGGCGCGTAGAGGCCGCGTCCCATGCGGAGGAGGCCGTCGCCGAACTCGCCCTGGTAGAACCCGGCGCGCCCGTCCGCGACGACGGCCCGCAGCGCGCGGGCGATCCCCGGGCGCTTCACCTGCTCGCCGGGCCGCGCGGGCCACGCGAGCCCGTCGCCGTCCGGGGCGTCCCGGCAGGCCGCGACGAGGCCGGGCGAGGCGGTGAACCCGCGCTCGGCGTGCAGGACCGCCGACTTCAGCACCTCGGCGAGCGGCGTCCGGCCGTGCCGGGCGTGCAGCGCGAGCCAGCCGTCCACGCAGCCGGGGACGGTCACCGACCGCAGGTCGTGCCGGACGGGCATCCGGCGGCGGCCCTCCGCGCGCAGGGCGGCGGCGTCGGCGCCCGACCCGGCGCGGCCGGAGGCGTTCAGCGCGGCGGGCGGCCCGGGACGGTCGTGGACCAGCGCGAACAGGTCGCCGCCCAGCCCGCAGCGGTGCGGCGCGACGACCGCCAGCACCGCGTTCGCCGCCACCGCCGCGTCGGCCGCGGACCCGCCGGCCCGCAGGATCGCGAGGCCCGCGGAGGACGCGCGGTGGTCGGCGGTGCAGATCATCGCCCGGTCGGCGGTGCCGGTGATCCCCTGCTGATCCACCGGCGCGTTCACACTATGACGGTAGTTGCCGCGGCGCCGGGCCGAAAGGCCCAGATGGCGGGCATTGTCAGCGGATTTGACAGGGAGCCGGGGGCGCGGTGAGGGCGGCGGGGCGGCCGGGGAGGCCACGGCGGCGGGTGCGCGCCTCAAGACCGCGCCGCCGTGGCCCCGTCCCCCCACCCGGCTGTGGAAGGCACCGGTTACAGGGGCGGCGACCGCCGCGGGCCGCCGCCCCGCCCCCCAGCGAACCGGTGGGAACGCCTCCACAAGGTGCGATGAAGCTTGCCGTGTACCCGCGCGTAGGTTCACGCGTCCGGCGGTCCCGTCGCCGAACGGTCGGATTCCTGCGACGAGCGGGCAACGGCCCTGGTCGGAGGCCCGCCGGACGGTGCCTCCCGCGATCGGCGGCGGAACGAGCGGCACGGGTCCGGCGCGCCGTGCTATGCAGGCGGCATGACGGGATTCTTCGCCGGACGGACGCTCACCGACCTGGGCCGCGACCTGCGGTCGGGCGCGGAGACGGCCGCCGGGCTGCTCGACCGCGCGCTGGAGTCGATCGACCCGTCCCTCAACGCGTTCGTCACGGTGGACGCGGAGGGCGCCGCGGCCGCCGCCCGCGCCGCCGACGAGGAGCTCGCCGCCGGACGCGACCGCGGCCCGCTGCACGGCGTGCCCGTCGCGATCAAGGACATCGTCGACGTCGCCGGCCTGCCCACCGGGATGGGCTCGGCGCACTTCGACGGGTACGTCGCCGACCGCGACGCGGCCTGCGTCGCCCGCCTCCGCGCGGCCGGCGCGGTGATCGTCGGGAAGACCACCACGCACGAGTTCGCCTACGGCGCGAGCGGCGACACCGCGGTGAACGGCCCGTCCCGCAACCCGCACGACCCGTCCCGGATCTCCGGCGGGTCCAGCGGCGGCAGCGCGGTCGCGGTCGCCGCGGGCATGGTCCCGCTCGCCATCGGCACCGACACGGGCGGGTCCGTCCGCATCCCCGCCGCGTTCTGCGGTATCGCCGGGTTCAAGCCCGCCTACGGCGCCGTCCCGACCGAGGGCGTCTTCCCGCTGTCGGTCTCGTTCGACCACGTCGGGGTTCTCGCCGCCACGGCCGCCGACTGCCGGACGGCCTACCGGGTCCTGGCGCAGCAGCCGCAGGATGTCCTAGCCGGGCACGACGACCTCCGTGTGGCGTGGGTCGAGGGCGCTCCGGTCGCGGACGAGGTGGCGTCCACGGTCCGCAGGTTGCTCCCCGACGCGCCCGCCGAACGCGTCGAGCTGCGGGAACTGCGCCGCGTCTTCGCCGCGATCCAGGACAGCGAGGCCTACGAGGTGCACGCCGAACGCGTCGCGGACGCGCCTGAGCTGTACCAGCCGGCCACCCTGGACCGACTGCGCCGCGCCGGGGAGACGCCCGGCTGGCGGTACGTCCGGGCGTCCCGCGAGCGGGCGCGGTTCGTCGAGGAGGCCGCCGCGCTCCTGCGCCGCCACGACGTGCTCGCGCTGCCGACCGTCCCGATCACCGCGCCGGAGATCGGGCAGGAGGAGTGCGCGCTGGGCCGGGTGCAGCCGGCCCTGCTGAGCCTGACGTGCGCCTGGAACGTTCTCGGCCTGCCCGCGCTGACCGTCCCCGCCGGGACGGCCGGAGGGCTGCCCGCCGGATTGCAGCTGGTCACGAGCGCGGGCCGGGAGGATCTGCTGTTCGCCCTCGCCGGACGCCTCGCGCCCTGATCAGCCGCCCGCGAGGTGGTCGGCGAGCACCTCGGTCACCAGGGGCGCCGGCAGGCCCGTCCGGTCCGCCAGGCGGACGACCTGCCGGGCCGCCCCGGACGGCCGCGCCGCGATCGGCGAGCAGGCGGCGCGGAGCGCGGCGAGACGCTGCTCAGGGCTGGTGAGGGGACCGCCCGCGCGCGCCGCCGCCGCGTCCACGACCGCGTCCATCAGCGGGACCGCCGCGCGCAGCGCCTGGAGGAGGGCGTCGCGGCCCTGCGCGGCCAGCACGCCCGCGGGGTCCTCGCCGCCGGGCAGCGAGGCCAGGTCGAGCGGGCCGGTGACCCGGCACAGGACGTCCCACGCGCGGACGGCCGCGGACCGGCCCGCCGGGTCGTCGTCCAGCGCGATCAGGACGCCTGTGGCGTCGAGATCGGCGACGCCCGCGAGGGCCGCCAGATGCGCGGACGTGAGGGACAGCCCGCAGGTCGCCACGGGCGCGTACTCCGGTGCCCGCGCCGTCTCGACCGCGATCGCGTCCAGCGGGCCCTCGACCAGGACGGGACGCGCGCCCGCCGCCAGCCGCTCCCGGACCTCGTGCAGGCCGTAGAGCAGCTCGCCCTTTTGGAAGAAGCCGGTGTCGGGGCCGTTGAGGTATTTCGGGCCGTCGCCGCCGTCGCGGCGGCGGCCGATGAAGCCGGCGATCGCCCCGTCCGGCCTGCGGATCGGGAACATCGCGCGGTCGCGGAACATGGCGTGGAGCCGTCCCGACGCCCCGGGCCGCGCCAGCCCCGCCGCGACGATCGCCTCGCCGGCGTGCCCCAGCGAACGCAGATGATCGACGAGGGCGTGCGGCGAGTCCGGCGCGCAGCCGATCTGGCGGCGCCGCTGCACGGCCGCCGGGAAGCCGCGTCCGTCCAGGTAGGCGGGCACCCAGCTCGCCTTGAGGCGGGCGCGGAAGAAGCGGTGCGCGTCCGGCAGGACCCCGCCGGACGGGTCGCGCACGCGGTCGTGGACGCGGCGGGCCGTCCGCAGGATCCGGTCGCCCGCCTCGGCGCCCGCCCAGAACGCGTTCACGGGGAACACCGGCGGTTCCGGTTCGAGACCGAGCCACGCCAGGACCAGATACGCGACCGAATCGGCCTCCACCGGCGGCAGCCCCCGGCTCAGCTCGCCTGCCAGCCGGTGGACGAGCCCCTCCGGCGGCGCGGGCGGCCCGGCGGGGGCGGGAGGCAGCGGCAGGCCCGTCGTCTGCGCGATGTCGAAGACGGCGTAGGGACGGCCCGTCCGCGACAGCACCCGGATGCCCGCCTCACCCCTCCTGACCTGGCGCCCGGCGGCACGCCAGTCCTCGTACGACCGGACGTCCGTCGCCGCGCGCCACTGGGCGCCGATCAGCAGCGTGTTGACGAAACCGTGGCGGCGCCCGTGCAGGACGGCCCGGTCGAGCCACCACGTCCACGGGCGCGTCCCGTCGCGCAGCAGCGACACCTCATGGGCGGCCATGTCGCGCAGCAGCGCGGCCAGGCGGCGCCGGTCGTCCTCCCAGGGGGTGGCGGTCACGGGTCCCTCGCCTTCGTCGGGCCGGCGGGGAAGCCGCCTGAGTCATACCCCGGACGCCCCGGGTACAGGCGTCGCCCCGGGTACAGGCGTCACGGAGACAGGCGTCACAGGTACAGGCCGAAGAACTCCTCCGGATGGTCCAGCAGCGGCGGCAGGTCCTCGGCGGTGAGGGTGACCAGGTCCTTCTTCGCGGGCGGCTTCACCGGCCCGCCGTCGCCGCCGGCGCCCACGGCCGCGGACGCGATCCGGTCGGCCTGGTTCGCGACGGCGACGTCCAGCAGGTTGCGCATCAGCCGGCCGTTGCCGAACGACGGGCCGCGCGGCGCGGTCCGCAGCATCGAGCGCAGCGTCTCCTCGGTGCCGGCCGCGAGCCGGAACCCGTCCGCCTCCGCGAGCTGCCCGAACACCGTGATCAGCTCGTCGTCGGTGTAGTCGGGGAAGTGGATCTGCTTGGGGAAGCGGGAGTCCAGGCCGGGGTTGGCGGCCAGGAACTCCGCCATCTCCTGCTGGTAGCCGGCGACGATCACGACCAGGTCGTCGCGGTGGTCCTCCATCAGCTTGACCAGCTCGGCGATGGCCTCGTGCCCGTAGTCGCCCTTCAGCGGCGACTGGGTGAGCGTGTACGCCTCGTCGATGAACAGCACGCCGCCGATCGCCCGCTCGACGAGCCGCCGGGTGCGCGGCGCGGTCTGCCCGATGTACTCGCCGACCAGGTGCGCGCGGGACGCCTCGACCAGGTGCCCGGACGACAGCACGCCGAGCTTCTTGTAGATGCGGCCGAGCAGCCGCGCCACCATCGTCTTGCCGGTGCCGGGGTTGCCGGTGAACACCATGTGCCGCGTCGGCGGGGTGATCCGCAGGCCGGACTCGCTGCGCAGCCGCGCCGCGTGCGTGCCCGCGACCAGCAGCGCGATCTCGTGCTTGACGGTGTCGAGGCCGGTGAGGTCGCGCAGCTCGTGCAGCGGGTTCCCGGCCGACTGCGCGGTGTCGAGGGCGGCGGGGATGTCGCCCTTGCGCACCACGATCTCCGCCCCGCCCTCCGTCCGCTCCCGGACCGCCGCGACGACCTGGTCGGCGAGGTAGGGCGCCAGCCGCGCGTTGCGCAGCGACTGCATCGGCGGCGTCGCCGCGAGCAGCGCGCCCGCCGCCTCGACGGCCTGCCGGGTGGCGCGGGCGCCGAGCCGGTCCAGCGCCCGGCGGAACAGCTCGGCGTGGCCCTGCGCGTCGAACGGCCTGGTCCGCGCGATGCGGAAGCGGCCCGGCAGCACCGGGTTGACGTCGCGGATCCGCTCGTCGCCGCCCGCGTCGCACAGCACGACGAGGTTCAGGTCCGGGTGGATCGCGAGCAGCCGGTGCAGCTCGTCGGCGATCGCCTCGCCGTTGCCGGGGTCGGCGACGATGCCGTCCAGCCCGTCGATGATCAGCAGCCGGTCGCCGGCGCAGTCGCGGGTGTCGGCGTGCAGCTTGGCGACCGCGTCCGACAGCCGCTGGCCCGCGTACAGGTTGTCGGTGACCCACAGCGGGTCGCGGCCGAGCGCGAGCGCCTTGCCGAGCTCCTGCGCCGCGTCCCGCTTGCCGGTGCCGTCCGGGCCCGCGATCAGCAGGCGGACGGGCTCCTTGCCGCGCGACAGGGCCTCCAGCGCGGCGGTCAGCTCGGGCTGCCCGACCAGCGTGCTGGCCAGCTCCGCGCGCGCGCCTGCGGCCGTCGCGCCCGTACCGCCGTCCTCGGAGTCGTCATCGGCGGCGGGCGCCTTGAGGGTCTCGGTGAGCGGGTTGACGACGCGGCGGCGCGGCGCGTACAGCCGGCGCAGGTCGGTCTGGAACTGGCCGACCGGGATCCACTCGGCCTTCGGGAACCACGGGTCGCCGGGCAGGCCCTGGACGATCGCGACGAACCGCATCGCCATGTCGAGCCAGGCGCGGCACGCGTCGGCGGCGCCCGCCACCAGCGCCCGGACGAGCCAGGCGCGGGTGCGCTGCTGCCAGGCGTCGGCCTTGAAACCGCGACGCTCGGCCGGGAAGCGCTGCTGGAGGTCGTGGTAGCGGTCCTCGCCGAGGGCCGCGGCCAGCTCCGCCGGGATGTGCTCCATGCTGCCCTGCAGCAGCAGCTGGATCAGGTGCGACTCGGCGGACTCGTCGCGCGGCGCGACCTCCGCGAGGATCCCGTACGCGGCGAGCAGCCCCTCGCACACCCAGTCGAGGTAGCCGACGGGGCCGAGCAACTCGGGGACGGCGGCGACGATGTCGTCGCCGGCGTGCGCGTGCCAGTGCTCGCGCAGCTCCATCTTGGGCAGGTTCACGTCGCACTCGGGCGGGTCGGAGTACAGCCGCAGCAGCGCCTTGCGGCGCTCCTCCAGCGGCTCGATGCCCTCCAGCACGCCCAGGCACTCGCGGGCCAGCTCGATCGCCAGCTCCCGGTCGGGCGCCTCGATCAGCCAGTCCACCGGCGGGCGCCACCGGCCGCCCGGCGCGTCCCAGCGGGTCATCCGGGTGCTGAGCGCGCCGGGGTTGGCGAGGTGCCCGTGCAGCAACCGCTCGGGCAGCTGCGACCACGAGCCCGCCTTGATCGCGCCGCCGCCGGGCAGGAACGCCAGGATGCCGAAGATCTCCGCGGTGACCAGCGAGGCGGGCAGCGTCAGCAGCTTGTGCTCGTCGGTGGTGAGGTCGGCGGCGCGGGGGTCGTTCGCGAGCGCGTCGATCCGCGCCGAGATCTCCTCGAACAGCCCGTCGGGGACGCGCCAGGGCCCGTGCGCGTAGACGTCGAGCACCGGCTCGTCGGTGAGCAGTAGCTCCAGATGCTCCGGCAGCCGCAACGCGTTCCTCCAAGAGAGATCAAAGCAGGGGTACAGCCTACGTTTACGGAAGGAGTGCTGGTTTAGCGGTCGGCCGGATCGCCGATATCGGGTCGGCCACGTTCGGTCACCGGCCGGACGCGGTGCGACGCAGCGCCTCCACGGCCAGCCGCGCCGCCGTGCCGATCACCGCGTCCGCCTGCGGCAGCACCGCGATCGGCAGCAGCGACCGGGTGAACACCGCGACCGCGTACCGGCCGCCGTCCGGGTACTCCACGACGCCGACCTCGTTGCGGACGGTCAGCAGCGTCCCCGTCTTCCCGCTGACCAGCACGTCGTCGTAGGGGAAGCCGGACGACAGCCGGTGCGGCCACACCTGCAGCCCGAACAGCCGGCGCATCGCCGCGCACCCGTCCGGCGGCGCCGCCTCGTCCCGCCAGATCGCGGCGAGCAGCCGGGTCATCTCGCGGGGCGTGCTGCGGCTCGTCCGGGACGGGTCGAGGGCGCGCAGGCGGGCCGCCATGCCGGGCTCGTCCAGCCGCGCCCACACCTCGGGGAACCCGGACGCGCCCGCGTCCGCCATCAGGTCGTCGAACAGCTGCCGGCCGCCGCCCGTCACCACCGTCTCGCGGAGGCCCAGCGCGGTGGCGGCGGCGTTGACCGCGTCCAGGCCGACCCGGTCCAGCAGGGCGTCCGCCGCCGCGTTGTCGCTCACCGTGATCATCAGGCAGGCGAGGTCGCGCAGCGACATCCGCACGTCGTCCAGCAGCGCCGACACCCCGGTCGGGCCGGACGTGCGGTCCCCGGCGGGCAGCGTGACCTGCTCGGTCGGGTCGAGCAGGCCCTCGGCGGCCCGGCGGTGGAACGCGACGAGCAGCGGGACCTTGAACACCGACGCCAGCACCACCGGCGCGTCGGCGCCGACCGCGACCTCCCGCCCGGTGTCGATGTCGGCCGCGTGCAGGAAGCCGGTGACGCCCGCGTCCCGGAACGCCGCCTCGATCCGCACGGCGGTGTCCCGGGCCGCCGCGTCCCGCGTGCCGGTCGGCTGCGTGCCGGTCGGTTGCGTGCCGGTCGGCTGCGTGCCGGTCCGCTGCGTGCCGGTCACGCCAGGAACCCCGAGGACGGGCGGGACACGACGCGGCGCGGCGGCGCGGCGTCCAGCGGCGCCATCCCGGCCTCGCGGCGCAGCACGGCGGTCGCGACGGCGGTGAAGTCGGCGATGGCGCGCTCGTGCTCGGGGTCGCGGGTGCGCCGCCACGCGCATGACGTCCGCCACACCAGCGGCTCGCCGACCAGCGGCCGCCACGTCACCCCGGCGGAGTCGTCGGTGCGCGGGACGAGCGCCACCGCCGTCCCGGCGAGGACCAGGCCCAGCGCGAACTGCGGGTGCCGCGCCTCGTGGACGGCGGGCGGCGCGTACCCGTGCCGGCGGCACGCGGCCAGCGCCTCGTCGTAGGCGCCGGGCGCCTCGTCGCGCGGGAAGACGACCAGGTCGCGGCCGGCGAGGTCGGCGAGGTGCACCTCCGGGGACGCGGCGAGCGCGGCGCCCTCCGGCAGCAGCACCCCGACCGGCTGCCCCAGCATCGGGCCGAGCCCGAGGCCGCGCGAGTCGCACGGATGCCGGACGATCCCGGCGTCCAGCGCGCCCTCCGCCAGCGCGCGGACCTGCTCGGCCGTGCCGGTCTCGCGCAGGTCGAGGCGCAGGTCCGGGCGGCGGTCCCGGAACGCGGCGATCAGCGCGGCGACGATCGGGCCGCCGAGGTCGCTCGGCAGCCCGGCGCGCACCGTGCCGACCTCGCCGAGCCGGGCCCGTTCGGCGACGGAGTAGACGCGATCCACGCGGGTGAGGATGTCACGGGCCTCGTCCAGCAGCAGCCGCCCGGGCGCGGTCAGCTCCACCTTGCGGCTGGACCGGTCGAACAGCCGGACCCCGAGCTCGCGCTCCAGCCGCTGGATCCGCTGGCTCAGCGGCGGCTGGGCCATGCCGAGCCGCTCGGCCGCGCGGCCGAAGTGCAGCTCCTCGGCCACCGCGACGAAGCAGGTGAGGTGGCCGACGATGTTCACGACCAGCGACCATATCAGGATCCATATCGCTGTCACCCGGATATCAATCTTGGACATCTGCGCGCTGACCTGGTGTTGTTGTGCGTCCAACTACCGAAAGGACATGACATGCGCCGATCCCGCGTGGCCGCCGTCGCCGCCGTGGCGGCCGCGGCCGTGCTCGTGGGGGCGGGAGCGGTGTGGTTCCTGCGGGGCGGGGAGGGCCCGGGGGACGCCGCAAAGCGCTACCTGGCGGCGTGGAGCCGCGGCGACTACGCCGCGATGCGCTCCCTCACCGCCGGTCCGCCCGCCGACTTCACCGCCCGGTTCACCGCCATGCGCGACGGCCTCGGCGTCACCGCGCAGCACTACACCGTCGCGTCCGTCGGCAAGCCGAAGGGCGACACCGCCGGCGGCTCCTACACCGCCGCGCTGACCCTCGCCGGCGCCCGCACCTGGACCTACGAGGGCGCGCTGCCGCTCACCAAGAGCGGCGGCAAGTGGCGGGTCGCCTGGTCGCCCGAGGTCATGTACCCCGGGCTGGAGGAGGGGCAGAAGCTGAACGCCGCCCGCGCCTGGCCCGCCCGCGCCGACATCACGGCGGCGGACGGCAGCAGCCTCGCCGGGTCGCCGTCCGGGTCCGTCCAGCAGCTGACCGGGCCGGTCGGGCCCGCGTCCGCGGAGGCCGCCGGCAAGCTCGGCGCCCCGTACCGCAAGGGCGACACCGTCGGCACCGACGGGCTCCAGAAGCAGTACGAGAAGCGGCTCGCGGGCACGCCCGCCCTCGCCGTGCAGATCGTGGACGCCGCCGGCAAGCCGGTGAAGACGCTGAAGCGGTTCGGCGGCGCGGACGGCACGCCGCTGCGGACCACGATCGACCCGAAGGTGCAGGCCGCCGCCGGCAAGGCGCTCGGCTCGGCGGCCAAGCCCGCGTCGCTGGTCGCGCTCCGGCCGTCCACCGGCGAGATCCTCGCCGTCGCGAACAAGCCCGGCGGCTACAACCGGGCCCTGATGGGCCGCTACCCGCCCGGCTCCACCTTCAAGGTCGTCACCGCCGCCGCGCTCGTCGCCGGCGGGATGTCGCCGTCCACCAAGGTGCCCTGCCCCGCCACCACGACGGTCGGCGGCCGCTCGTTCCACAACTACCAGCACGAGGACTTCGGGACGGTCGCGCTGCGCGAGGCGTTCGCGCACTCCTGCAACACCACCTTCGCGCGGCTCGCCGTGGACAAGCTGGGGGAGAAGCGGGTCGCGCAGGTCGCGGCGCAGTTCGGGTTCAACGCCCCGGTCGTCGCCGGGCTGCCCGCCGTCCGCGCCTCGTTCCCCGACAACAAGGACGACACCGCGTTCGCCGCGGCCTCGTTCGGGCAGGGCGAGGTGCTGACCAGCCCGCTGAACATGGCCGCGGTCGCCGGCGCGGCGGCGAACGGCGTATGGCGCTCGCCCCGGCTCGTCGACGCGTCGCTGGTCTCCAAGGCGGTGGACGCGGCCGGCCGCAAGGCCGAGCCGCCGCACCGGCTGGAGCCCGCGGTGAAGTCGGCGCTGCACTCGCTGATGCCGGCCGTCGTCAGCGAGGGCACCGCGCGCGGCGTGGACTTCCCGTCCGGGACGGCCGGGAAGACCGGCACGGCCGAGTACGGCTCGGGCGCGAACCCGCCGACCCACGCGTGGTTCATCGGCTACCGCGGCGACCTGTCCTTCGCGGTGATCGTCGAGGGCGGCGGCACCGGCGCCGAGGCCGCCGCCCCCATCGCCGCCGGCTTCCTCAACGCCCTCTGACCGGACCGCGTCCATTCGTGGCGTGCCGCCCTCCTGATGCCGTTCCCAGGGGCGGCACGCCACGACCCGGCCTCAGCGGACGGCCTTGGCGAGGATGCTCGCGGTCTTCGCGATCGCGGGCTCGTCGGCCTCGGCGTCGGCGGCGAGGCGGTTCGTGGTGATCACAATGATCAGCGGGGCGCCGGACGGGGGCCAGGCGATCGCGATGTCGTTGGCGGTGCCCCAGGTGCCGCCGGTGCCGGTCTTGTCGCCGACCGTCCAGCCCTCCGGCAGGCCGGCGCGGATGCGGTGGTCACCGGTGATCGTCTGCTTCATCCAGCCCGTCAGGCGGTCGCGGTCCGCGCGGACGAGGGCGCCGCCCGCGGTGAGGGAGCGCAGGTCGCCCGCCCAGGCGCGCGGGGTGGTCGTGTCGCGGAGCTCGCCCGGCTTCCAGAGGTTGAGGTCGGTCTCCCAGCGGTCGTGGCGGGTGACGCGGTCGCCGAGGGAGCGGAGGAACGCCGTGTCGCCGGCCGGGCCGCCGATCTGCCTGAGCAGCAGGTTCCCCGCCGTGTTGTCGCTCTGGGTGATGGCCGCCTTGCACAGGGCGGACAGCGTCATCCCGGTCTTCACATGCTTCTCGGTGACCGGCGAATTGTCGACCAGATCGCTCTTCTTGTAATGGACGACCCGGTCCATCAGGCCCGGATCGCTCTGCCGCGCCTTGCGCAGCACCGCGCCGCACGCCATCACCTTGAAAGTGGACGCGAAAGCGAACCGCTCGTCCGCGCGGTAGGCGGCGAAACGTCCCGTCCCGGTGTTGACGGCGTACGCGCCGATGCGGTCTTTCCTGGATTTCTCGAGCGCCTTCAGCTGCTCGGTGACGGCGGCCTGGGACGGGGCGGGCCGGAGGCCGGACGAGGCGGGGAGCGGCGCGACCGCGCTCTGCGGCGCGGCCTTCCTGCCGGGGGATTCGCCGGAACCGCACGCCGCCAGGCCGGTGATGGCGGCGGCGGACACGGCGATCGCCGCGGTCGGGCGGAGAGGGAGTCGGTTTTCGCGCATGGGGAGAGCAGACCAGAGCCCGAGCGGGCGTGTCCAATATGGATATCAGAGGCGGATCGATATCAATTCCCATATTCGCGCTGCTCGGCGGTGGCGCCGCCGCCGGATCAGAGCCAGTCGCGGAATTTGAAGACGGCATAGAGCGCGACGCTGCACACCACGATGATGACCGAACTGACGATGAATCCCGAATGCGAGGAGAACCCCGGATACGGCACGTTCTGCCCGTAGAAGCCGGTGACCGCCGTCGGCACCGCGATGATCGCCGCCCAGCTGGTGACCTTCTTCATCACCTCGTTCATCCGGTTGCCCTGCAGCGCGATCCGGGTGTCCAGCAGGTTCGCGACGAGGTCGCGCAGGCTGTCGGTCCACTCGCCGACGCGGAGCGTGTGGTCGTAGACGTCCTGCAGGTAGGGCGCCAGCTCCGGGGCGACCATCCGCAGGTCGCGGCGGAGCAGCGTGTTCACCACCTCGCGCATCGGCAGCGCGACCCGCCGCAGCGCCACCAGGTTCTTGCGCAGCCGGAAGCTGCGCCGCTGGATCTCCCGCACCGCGAACGCCTCGTCGAAGATCATCGACTCGACCTCGTCGGCCTCGTCGTCGAGCGCCTGCACCGCGTCCAGCTGCAGGTCGACGACCATGTCGAGCAGGTGGTACAGCAGGTAGCCCGCGCCGGTCGAGGCGATGTCCACGCCGGGGCTCTCGTCCCACCGCTTGACCAGCGCGTCGATGTCGAAGCCGGGGCCCTGCCGGACGGTGACGAGCGCGCGCTTCGCCAGGAACGCCGACACCTCGTACAGCTCCAGCTCGCCGTCCCGGATCCGCGGCACATAGACGTTCAGGAACGCGTACCCCTCATAGCGGTCGATCTTGGCCCGCTCGTGCCGGGACACCGCGTCCTCGACCGCCACCGGGTCCAGGCCCAGCTCGTCGCTGATCACCCGCAGGTCGGCGCGCTGCGGCGCGCACAGGTCGACCCACACGACCGTGTCGTCCTGCTCGAGATAGTCGCTGACCTGCGCGACCGGGAAGTCGTGCGCCTCCAGCGTGCCGCCCCGCCAGACGCGCGTGCGCGGCGGGGGGACCTCGATCCGGTCACCCGGGATGTGCTCGGCACCGGCTTCGGAGGGATGCGCCATGCGCCCCCTTATACCCGAGCCGCCGCGGGAACACGGAGTGCGTCCGAGATCACAGCGCGCGCGTCACGGCGCGGGCGTCACAGTGTGCGCGCGTCACAGTGCGGGTGTCACAGGGCGGGCGTCATAGCGCGCCGCCCGGGTCACAGGGGGGCGCGCGGGGGCGCCGACGAGCCGCGCACCACGAGCCGGCCGGGCAGCACCCGGGGCGCCGGACGGCCGCCGTCCAGCAGGTCCAGCAGCGCGGTCATGCCCTGCGCGCCCATTTCCTCGGCGGGCAGCCGGACCGTCGTCAGCTCCGGCTCCAGCGCGGTCGCGAGCAGCACGTCGTCGAACCCGGTGACCGACACCTCGCCCGGCACGTCCAGCCCGAGCGCGCGCGCCGCCTTGTAGGCGCCCGCCGCGATCAGGTCGTCGTCGCAGACCAGCGCGGTCGGCGGGTCGGGGCGGGCGAGCAGCCGCTGCGCCGCGTCGCGCGCCGAGGCGACGTCGATCGCGCACGCCGCGCGGGCCAGCACGCCGCCGGGCAGCGCCGCGACCTCGGCTTCGAGCACCTCGGCGCGGGCCCGGAACGTCCACTGGTCGACGCCCGCCGCGACGTGCCCGAACCGGCGGTGCCCGAGCCGGGCCAGGTGCCGGGCGATCGCGCGCATCCCGGCGGCCACCCCGAAGTCGACGGTCGGGACGTCGGCGTCCGGGCCGCTGTCGAGCAGCACCGCGGGCGTCCCGTGGAACCGCTCCAGCGCCGCCGCCGGCATCGACGACGCCAGCACCCCGTCGATCGCCTCGTGCGGCGCGGGGAACGGGCTCTCGGCCGGGCCGTCCGCGTCGTCCGGCCAGGTGGACACCACCACGCCGAACCCGTGCCGCGCCGCGACCCGCGCCGCGCCGGTGTAGACGGGGCCGAAGAACGGCGCGGTCAGCGTCGGGACCATCAGCAGGACGGTCCGGGTGGTGCCGAGCCGCAGGTTCCGCGCGGCCTGGTTCGGCCGGTAGCCGAGCCGCTCGGCGGCGGTCCGGACGCTGCGCGCGGTGGCGGGGGAGACGCGGCCGGTCCACTTGCCGCCCAGCACCAGCGACACCGTGGACTGCGAGACCCCGGCCTCCTGGGCGACGTCCTTACTGGTGGGACGGCCTGCCACCGGCACCTGGGCCTCCCTCGGGGACGTCGGACACGAAAAACAGACTAGAGCCGGGCACCCGTGAAGTGGTACGTATGACCCACGGGGTAATACGTATGACGGCATGACGGGGGCACGGAGATGCGGGGCTACGTCGTCTTCCTGCGGCGGCCGCACGCGGCACGGCTGCTCGGCGGCACGCTGTTCGGCCGGCTGCCGAACGGGATGGGCGCGCTCGCCGTCGTCCTGCACGTGCGCGCCGACGGCGGCGGCTACCCGCTCGCCGGCACCCTCGCCGCCGTCCTCGGCCTCGCGATGGCCGCGGGCCAGCCCGTCCTCGGCCGCGCCATGGACCGCTACGGCCAGCCCCGCGTCCTGCTGCCCGCCGCCTGCCTGTCCGCCGCCGGGTTCGGGCTGCTCGCCGCCGCCGGCGCCCGCCCGCTGCCCGTCGCGGTCGCCGCCGTCGTCCTCGCCGGCTTCGCCACCCCGCCGCTGGAGGCCGGGCTCCGGGCGCTGTGGCCGGACGTCCTGGACGGCCCCGAGCAGGTCGACGCCGCCTACGCGCTCGACGCCGCCGCCCAGGAGATCCTCTTCTCCGTCGGGCCGCTCCTCGTCGTCGCCGCGGCCGCGATCAGCACCGAGACCGCGCTCGTCCTCACCGGCCTGGTCGGCATCGCCGGGACCCTCGTCGTCGCGCTGTCCGGGCCGTCGCGCCGCTGGACGGGCGAGCCGCGCGCCGCCGACTGGGCCGGGCCGCTGCGCTCGCCCGGCCTGCGCGTCCTGCTGACCTCCCTCGCCTGCGCCGGCATCGCGCTCGGCGTGTACGCGGTCGCCGTCGTCGCCTACGCCGAGCGCCTCGACAGCGGCATCGCGTCCGGGCTGCTCCTCGCCTGCATGGCCGCCGGGGCGCTCACCGGCGGGATCGTCTACGGCGCGCGGCCGTGGGCGGGCGAGCCGCACCGGCGGCTGCCGTGGCTGCTCGCCGCGCTCGCCGCCGGGTACGTCCCGCTGGTCCTCGCGCCCGGCCTGGCCGCGATGTCGCTGCTGGCGTTCGTCAGCGGCGTGTTCCTCGCGCCCGTGCTGGCCTGCAGCTTCACCCTCGTCGACCGGCTCGCGCCGAGCGGCACCGTCACCGAGGCGTTCGCGTGGGTCGTCGCGGCGGTCGGCGCGGGCGGCGCCGCGGGCTCCGCGGTCGCCGGGTTCGGCGAGAAGCTCGCCGGGGTGCCGGGCGCGTTCGCCGGAGCCGGCATGGGCGGCGTCCTCGCGCTCGTCCTGTGCCTGCTCGGCTCGCGGACGCTGCGTCCCGCCGCCGCCCGGCCCGTCCCCGCCGAGGTCCTGTCCTGACGGGCGCTAGATCCAGGACTTGAACCAGATCCGGGCGTGCCAGTCGTCGTAGGTCAGCGTCTGCGCCGCCAGGATCGGATAGAAGTACGCGAAGTTCGCCAGCACCACCAGCAGGAACGCGCCCGCGGCGGCCGCGCCGACGAGCCGCCGCACCCCCGGCGGCACCGGCGACGGCACCGAGGCCGGGACCGGCGCGAGCCGCGCGCCGCTCGGCCCGTGCATCTCGTCCGGGAACGCGTCGCCGTCCTCGTAGGCCGGCGGGCCGGCCTCCGCGGGCCGCCCGGACGCCGCCGCGTGCGCGCCCACCAGCCCGGACGCCGGCCCTATCAGGTAGCCGAGCACCAGCACGACCGCCAGCACCATGAACGGGATCAGCGGCGTCGCGTAGAACAGGAACATCGTCCGGTCGCGGAACGCCGACGGGAACCAGGTCAGCCAGCCCGCGAGGAACCCCAGCACGATCGCCCCGGCCCGCCAGTCGCGCAGCACCAGCCAGATGAACAGCACCACGACCAGCGCCGCCAGCGCCCCCCACCACAGCGCGGGCGTCCCGATCCCGAGGATCTCCCGCGAGCACCGCGACGCCCCGCACGTCTTCGGCTCGGTGTAGAAGAACGCCACCGGACGGCGCAGGACCGGCCAGTCCCACGGCCACGACTGGTACGGGTGCTTGGCGTCCAGGTTGTTGTGGAAGTCCAGCATTTGCCGGTGGTAGTCCCACAGGTGCGGCATCGCCTCGAACGGCCGCCACCACCAGTGGCTCGACGCGTGGCCGCGCCCCCACCCGCCCGGCTTGAAGATCCAGCCCGACCAGGTCGCCAAATACGAGACCAGCGCCACCACCACGAGCTGGACGAACGCCGGGACCGCGTCCAGCAGCAGCGTCCCGGCGATCGGGTCCCGCACGCCGGCCGCGCGCCGCGCGCCGTAGTCCCAGAGCACCACCATCAGCCCGAACGCGGCGACGTAGAACACGCCCGTCCACTTGGTGGCGCAGGCCAGGCCGAGGCAGATCCCCGCCCCCCAGCGCCACGCGTGCGCCAGGAACGGCCCGTACACCGACGTCGCGCCCGCCTCGATCTTGTCGGCGAGATCCCGCCGGGACCGGTCACGGTCGTTCACCAGGCACGCGAACCCGGCCAGGATCCAGAACATCACGAAGATGTCCAGCAGGGCGGCCCGGCTCGTCACGAACTCCAGCCCGTCCAGCGCCAGCAGCAGCCCGGCGGCGCAGCCGAGCAGCGTCGACCCGGTCATCTTCCGGGCGACCCGGCACAGGATCAGCACGGACAGGGTGCCGGCGAGCGCGGGCACGAACCGCCACCCGAACGGCGTCGCGCCGAACGCCCACTCGCCCATCGCGATCATCCACTTGCCGAACGGCGGGTGCGCGACGAACGAGGGCCCCTGCCCCCAGATGTGCGCGTCCGGGTCGGCGATCAGCAGCTTGTCGGCGTTGTCGACGGTGTTGTGCTCCCAGCCGAACTTCAGCAGGGCCAGCGCGTCCTTGGCGTAGTACGTCTCGTCGAAGACCACGGCCTTCGGCTGCCCGAGCCGGTAGAACCGCAGGAAGCCCGCGAACAGCGACACCAGCAGCGGGCCCAACCAGCCCGCCAGGACGCCGCCCGGGACCGCGGGGGCGAGCCACTCGCGCATCGAGGGCGGCCGCCACCGGGACGCGTTCGCCGGAGCCAGATCCGTCGTCGCCATCTCGCAATCGTAAAGCCGACTCCCTCCCGCCCGGCCCGGCCCCGGCGCGCGGCGCCCCTGGGAGGATGGGACCGTGATGGGGACTCTGCTGCTGGCGGCCGCGCCGATCGGGCGGGCCGAGGACGCGTCGGTGCGGTTGCGGAACGCGCTGGCGGGCGCGCCGGTGATCGCGGCCGAGGACACCCGGCGGCTGCGCCGGCTGGCCGCGGACCTCGGCGTGGAGCTGACCGCGCGCGTCGTGTCGTACTACGACCAGAACGAGAAGGCGCGCGCCGCCGAGCTGCTGGAGGACCTGCTCGCCGGGCGGGACGTGCTGGTGATCACCGACGCGGGGATGCCGGGCGTGTCCGACCCGGGATACCGGCTGGTCCGCGCGGCGGTGGAGCGGGACGTGCCGGTGTCGGTGCTGCCGGGGCCGTCCGCCGTCACCACCGCGCTGGTCGTGTCGGGGCTGCCGACGGACCGGTTCTGCTTCGAGGGCTTCCCGCCGCGCAAGAAGGGCGAGCAGGCGCGGCGGCTGGAGGCCCTCGCCGCCGAGCCCCGCACCATGGTGTTCTTCGAGTCGCCGCGCCGGCTGGCGGACACGCTGCACGCCATGGAGGCGGCGTTCGGGGCGGACCGTCCGGCCGCCGTCTGCCGGGAGCTGACCAAGACCTACGAGGAGGTCCGCCGCGGGGGCCTCGGCGAGCTGGCCGGCTGGGCCGGGGAGCGGGACGTGCGCGGCGAGATCACCCTGGTCGTCAGCGGCGCGCCGAAGCCCGCCGGGCTGTCCGACCCGGCCGACCTCGTGGCCGCCGTCGCCGCCCGGGAGGCCACCGGAACCCCCCGCAACCAGGCGATCCGGGAGATCGCCAAGGAGAACGGCATACCACGCGGAACCGTCTACAACGCTGTCGTCGAGGCCAGGAAAGAGTGACCCCCGGCGGAACGATCCAAAGGGTGATTTCGGGGGAATAGGTCCCTCGGTGGCCCGCGCTGGACCACTATGGGACCGGCGGAGCCACCACCGAGTGGGACCCCGCGGCTCAGAGCCCGGCGCGAGCCGGGAAGACGGCACGAGATGCCGCCGGTAGCGCGAGATGGCGTCACCGAGGGGGTGAGGGCCATGCAGGACGCATGGTCGAGCCGTGAGGCATGGGTCTACGAATGCCTGTGCTGCGAGACGACCTGGGACGAGGTTCTCGAGGTCCGTCATTTCGGCGATGGCCACGGTAACGAGGCCGTCATCTACGAGCGGAACGGCCAGCCGTGCACGACACCGTGGACGGACTGCCTGTGCCCGAAGTGTCAGAGCCGGAACGTCAAGGCGTGGGCGGCGTCCCGCAAGGCGAACGACCTTCCGCCGGCCCGCGACGGCAACGACGTGGCGATGGTGTTCCACCTCCGCCGCATCCACGCCTGGTGACCCGGCGGCCCGGCCGCTGGTGACGCGGCGGCCTGGGCCGTTGGTGACGCCGTGGCCCGGCCGCGGCCGGGCCCGGGAGGACCGCCGGCGGGCGGGCCCGGGGGCGGCCGTCAGCGGGCGGTGACCTCCGGGACCTTCCGCCCGACGGGCTCGGACGGGACGTCCAGCGCCCCGGCCGGGCCCGGGCGGCCGCGCAGCCGCCGCCACCAGCCGTCCAGCCGGTGCCGGACCTCCGGCGTGAACGCCATCCCGGCGGCGAGGGCCGCCAGCGGGACGGCCGGCAGCACGTACCGGTAGTCGAACTCGGCGGTCGCGGCGGGCGCGAGCAGCAGTCCGGTCGCCAGCGTCCACGGCAGCAGCGCCTCGCCGCCGAACCGCCGCCACAGCGCGACCATGCCGCCGAGCCCGAGCAGCAGCACGCCGCCGAGCATCGTCCCGCGCAGGTAGACCACGTCCTGGTAGCCGCGCATGACGCCGCCGAACGGCTCGATCACCCGGGTGCGGGCGTCGCCGTGCTCGTAGGCCCGGGCCTCGCCGGACGCGGTCGAGTCGGCGTCCATCCGCCAGTCGGGCAGCGCGTTGCTCTTCTTGCCGAACTCGTACTGCGAGTACGTCGCCTTGTCCGGGAAGACCGTCCGGTCCCAGCGGAACACGCGGAAGAAGTCGTGCGCGACGACCTTCAGGTAGTCGCCGGGCTGGGCGAGGATGGCGCGCTTGGCGAAGTCGTTGCTGGCCGCGTTGTTCTCGGGGCTGAACCGCGTCCCGGGGAAGCGGTTCAGCGGCGAGGCCGCGTTCCAGATGCCGTCCTGCGAGTTCGGCAGCCGGTTCGCCGGCTCGGTGCACAGCGGGTACTCGCTGACCGGCAGCCCGTGCATCTTGTGGCAGTCGGCGAACTTGTAGGCCCGCGCGTACAGGAAGATGCCGTTGCTCTCCGTGATCGCGAACTTGCCGCTGTCCACCTTGTACCAGGTCATGTACGACAGCACCGGCAGCGCGCACGCCGCCGCCGTGATCGCCATCGTCCGCCAGCCCATCCGCCGGATCAGCATGAACGCCAGCACGCCGAGCAGCACCGGCGCGCCGACCGACCGGGTCAGCCAGGAGAACCCGACGATCAGCCCGATCGCCAGCGCGATCTTCCAGGACGGGCGGTCGTGCCAGAGCAGCAGCGTCACCGCGCACATCACCAGGAAGGTGAACGTGGTGTCGGACAGGACGAGGTGCTCCAGCTGGATCTGGTAGGCGTCGAACAGCACCGGCACCGTGGCGAGCGAGGCTCCCCAGCCGGGCAGCCCGAACTTGCGGCGCAGCAGCGCGTAGATCATCACGCCCATGCCCAGGCCCATGAGGTGCTGGACGGCGGCGACCAGCGCGAAGCTGTGGAACGGCTTCAGCGCCCACAGCAGGAACGAGTAGCCGTCGGGCCGCAGCGGGTGCGGGTACAGCCCCATCGCCACGTGCAGGTAGTCGAAGCTGTCGTTGAAGAACATCACCGGCTGGTAGCCGACCATCGCGACCACCCGCAGCAGCGCCGCTGTGGCAATGATCACACTGAAGATCGGATGCCGCCGGACCCGCGCCCACGTTCCGGTGGCGCGCGCGCCGAGCCAGTAGGCGATGCGGCGGCCGAGCGGCCCGCTCGCGGTCGCATCCAGGGCGGCGGCGGTGGCACCTCCGGTGGGGGCCTCGCCGCCGTCGCCGGACGGCGCGCCGTCCTTCGCCCGGTCCTTCATGTCCGCTTTCACGGCGCCATTTCCGGCGTCGGCGGAGGGCGTCTCCGCGTCCGCCGGGGAACCGTTCCCGGCATCGGGTCCGCCGGGCGTGTCGCGGGCCGTTCCGGACCCTTCCCCGACGGCCCCGGTCCCCGCCGTGACCTCGGTGGTCTCCGCCGTGCCCGCGTCCGCCGCGGCCCCCTTCAGCTCGGCACCGCGCGGCGATTCGACAGCCACTTCGGCACCTCCCCTCCGCCGCTCTGATCCCGGACCCGTGGCACTGCGTTCTCCGCCGCGCGTCACAGTCGACCCACCCTTTCCGGGCCGCCATACCCGTATGCTTGACGTCCTAGCCTGCCGCCGGGTTCGCGGCGGAGAGGGTTTTTCGGTTGCAAGTAGGCAACACGATACGGGTGCTCTTATGGAGAGCGGCCACCATCACCGGTCCACGGCAGGCATCATGAACGACGACGGGCCGCCGGGCGGATACACCATGACAGCAGACCACCGCACCGCCAACGGTCACCAGGGGTAACGAAGGAGATCGCGTGGAACTCTCCGTAGTGATGCCATGCCTGAACGAGGCCGAAACGGTCGAGACCTGTGTCCGCAAGACGATCGGCTTCTTCGAGGACAGCGGTATCGACGGCGAGGTCGTCATCGCCGACAACGGCAGCACCGACGGCAGCCAGCAGCTGGCCCGGGACGCGGGGGCGCGCGTCGTCCCCGTGGTCGACAAGGGCTACGGCAACGCCCTCATGGGCGGGATCCGGGCCGCGCGCGGCAAGTACGTGGCGATGGGCGACGCCGACGACTCCTACGACTTCACCACCCTCGGCCCGTTCCTGGACGAGCTGCGCGACGGCGCGGACCTCGTCATGGGCAACCGGTTCAAGGGCGGCATCGCGCCCGGCGCCATGCCGCCGCTGCACCGCTACCTCGGCAACCCGGTGCTCAGCTTCGTCGGCCGGCTGTTCTTCGGCAGCAAGATCGGCGACTTCCACTGCGGGCTGCGCGCGTTCGACCGGGACGCGATCCTGCGGCTCGGCCTGCAGACCGGCGGCATGGAGTTCGCCAGCGAGATGGTCGTCAAGGCGACCCTGCAGAAGTACGACATCCGCGAGGTCCCGACGACGCTGTCGCCGGACGGCCGGACCCGCGCCCCGCACCTGAACACCTGGCGGGACGGCTGGCGGCACCTGCGCTTCCTCATGCTGTACAGCCCGCGCTGGCTGTTCCTGATCCCCGGCCTGGTCTTCATGACCCTCGGCCTGCTCGCCGGCGTCGCGATCTCCACCGGCCCGGTGCGGATCGGCGCGATCGCCTTCGACGTCGACACCCTCGTCGGCGCGTCCGCCGCGCTGGTGATCGGCTTCCAGGCGGTGCTGTTCGCGCTGCTGACCAAGGTGTACGCGATGCAGGAGGGGTTCCTGCCGCACGACCGCCGGGTGCAGCGGCTCATCGACTGGTGGGGCCTGGAGCGCGGCCTGCTGACCGGCGGGCTGCTGGCCATCGCGGGCCTCGCCGGCCTCGTCGCCTCGCTGCTGCACTGGCGCGGGCACAGCTTCGGTGAGCTGGACCCCCGCGACTCGCTGCGCATCGTCGTCCCGTCCGCGACCGCGCTGGTCATGAGCTTCCAGGTGATGTTCGCGTCGCTGTTCGTCAGCATCCTCGGCATCCGCCGCCGCCAGCACCCGCCGCTCACCGACGCCGCCGAGGAGGCCGCCGGAGTGGTGGACGCCGCCGCGCACAAGGTCGCGGGCGAGCGCCGGACCGTGGCCGCCGGGGCGGACACCGCCGCCGCGGACGGCGAGGAGGCGGAGAAGCCCGCCGCGGACGCCGCCGAGCCCGCCGAGCCCGCCGAGGTGGCCGAGGCCGCCGGGACGCCGGACGAGCGCTGAGCGCCGCCCGGGCCGTCCCGTCGCGGCGCCGTGACGGAGCGTGTCCGAAGCCGAGAACTTGCTGAGCGTTTCCCGGCCCGCTACGCCGCCCCGCCCGGCGCTGTGACACGCTGAAACGAACATGGATCTTCCTTCCCTGACCGCGCGCGGCCGGCGGACCGGGCGGCCGTGAGCACCGAGGCCGCGCCGCCGGTCCTTTCCCGCCCGCCCTCCGCGCCCTCGCCCGGAAGGGACGTCCCGCCGTCGGTGCGGCGGCGCCGCTGGGTGCTGCTGTTCGTCCTCGGCTGGGCGATGCAGGTCGCGGTGCGGCTGTGGCTGGCGTCCGGGCAGACGATGCCGGTGGCGACCCCGGACGAGTCGGGGTACCTGTTCGCCGCGCGGGTGCTGACCGGCGGTCCCGACGCCGACATGTCGTACGGGACGGTGTACCGGGGCGGCTACCCGCTGCTGCTGACGCCGGTGCTGTGGATCGCGCACGACCCGGTGAGCGTCTACCGGGGTGCGCTGATCGTGAACGCCCTGATCAGCGCGCTGATGATGCCGCTGTCGTACCTGATGCTGCGGGCGCTCCAGGTGCGGCGGCGCTGGTCGTACCTGTTCGCGCACGTCACGGCGCTGCTGCCGGGCGTGCTGTTCTTCTCCGAGTTCGCGCTGACGGACGCGGTCCTGCCGGTGGTCGTGGTGGGGTGGCTGCTGCTCGTCCATTCCTGGCTGCACATCGGGCGCTCGCCCGCCGGGGAGGCGCGGCGGGTCGCGCTGTACGGGGCGGGCGCGTCGCTGCTGGTCGCGTTCGCCTACACCTCGCATACGCGCGGGACGATCCTGCTGGGCGTCCACGCCGTGCTCCTGGCGGCCGCACTGGTGTTCCGTTGGCGGCCATGGCGGAGCGTCGCGGTGTCGACATTCGTGCTCGCCGCAGCGGTCGGCGCAGGGACACTGCTGAACCGTTCGCTGCTGCCGCACATGTACCCGTCCGGTGACAACGACCTGAGCGGGAACCTCGTCCGCCGCGTTACCACGCAGGACGGCTGGGCCTGGATGCTGTCGCTCGGCACCGGCCAGATCTGGTACCAGGCCGTCGCGACGGGCGGGATCGCGGCGATCGGCCTCATCACGGTCGCGGTCGCCGCCGCCCGGCGCGGCACGCCGCTGCGGCAGCGCACGCTGGCGCTCGGCGTCCTCGCGATCGTGGCGGGCATCGCGTTCGCGACGTCGGCGGCGCTCCCGGTCGAGTACCGCGTCGGCAACTACGTCTACGGCCGCTACCTGGCGTGCATCACCCCGGTCCTGTTCATGGTGGGGGTCGCGGTGCTGCTGCGGGCGTCGCGGCGGACGCTGGCGCTCGTGGCCGCGTCCGCCGCCGTCCTGACCGTCCTCGCTGCGTGCGTGGTGGAGTGGTACGCGGGCGACCTGCTGACCCGGTACACGTTCACGTCGTACGACTTCCCGGAGACGTCGTTCCTGACCTGGGACTGGAAGGCGTTCGAGCTGTGGCACGCCACCGTCGCCGGGCTCGTCCTCCTCGGCCTCGCCGTGTCCGCGGTGCTGCTGCGCCGCCGCGGCCCGGCGCTGCTCGCCGGGCTCCTCGCCGTGGTGACGCTCGCGATGTCGGTCACCGCCACCGACCGGATCGCCCATCCCCTGGTCGCCGCCGAGACCGCGCACACCGACCTGCGCGGGATCCCCGGCCTGCGCGACGCCCGGTCCGTCGCGATCGACTGGAACGTCCCGTGGACGATCCGCCTGGGGCAGTACTACTGGGCCTGGTGGAGCGACGGCAGCGTCTTCAACGCCCAGACCACCCCGGCCCCCCAGAGCGCGGACATGGTCATCATGTGGTGGCCCAAGAACGTCCCGGCGGAGCGGTCCTGGCCGCACGGCGCGCCCGCGGGCTGGAAGGTCGTCGACAGCCGCCGCACCGTCGAGGGCGACTGGGTCGCCTGGACCCGCTAGCCCCGGGGACGGATCAGCTGGTGGCGCCGGGCGGCGGGTTCCACAGCTGCAGGACGCCGTCGGACGACCGCCACATCAGCCGCCATCCCTTCGCCGGGTCCGGCCGCCAGCCCCCGGCGATCTGCGACTCCTGGCCGCGCCAGTGCGTGTACAGCATCGGCCCCTGGAGGGCGTCGAGCGGGAGCTGCGGCACGTAGTGCGGGAAGTCGCGGATCTCGCCGTGCCAGATCTGCTTGCCCCACATGTCCCGCGTGTAGAACGTCAGGGTCTGCGCGAGGCGCCGGTCCGCGCAGATCAGCTTCATGTCCTGGTGCTTGCCGAGGTAGATCCGCAGCTGGTTCCACGCCCGGTCGCGCGGCAGCTCCGGGACGGCCGTCACGGCGCCCCACACGTACGCGCCGCCGAGCACCACCGCCACGGCCGGGACGGCCAGGGTCCGCAGCCGCAGCCGCGCGACCAGACCGTCCGGGATCATCCTGAACATCAGGATCAGCGACCCGAACCCGCCGGCCAGCAGCGCGGGCAGCACCCCGAACCAGTACCGCTGCAGCCAGGCGCGCAGCGAGATGCTGTGCGGGTCGAGCACCCCGGAGAAGATCGTCAGCGGGACGGCGAGGGTGAAGAACCACACCAGCACGAGCGCGAGCCGCCGGTCGCGGGTGACCGCGAACCCCACGATCGTCAGGACCAGCGCCGCGACGAAGATCGTGCCGAGCGGGTTCCAGTCGTGCATGGCGCGCAGGAACGACCGGGCCGCCAGCCCCCGCGTCACGTAGTCGCGGGACTCGCCGCCGTGCTCGGCCGCCGAGATCAGCCCGGCGAGCGGGTTGCCCCACACGATCTGGTTGTGGACGAAGTTGAACACCAGCACGACCGCCATCGGCGCGCCGACCGTGACGTTGCGCCGCCACGGGATCCGCAGCAGCGCCAGGTAGGCGGGGATCGCCAGGAACAGGAACGCCAGGAACTCCCGGACGAGGAACGAGCAGCCGAGCAGGAACCCCGCCGCCAGCAGGAACCTCGTCTGGACGCGCCCCGTCCGGCGGGACGCGACCACCAGCGCCGCCATCCCGATCGCGAACAGCCCGGCGCCCGGCATATCGGGCAGCATCACCCCGGTCGACCAGGTGATCTCGTGGCCGTACGGGTTCGTCATCGTGAAGAACGGGTGGACCAGCAGGACCCCGGCCGACAGCAGGCCCGCGACGTCCCCGAACAGCGCCCGCACCACCAGGTACGTGCCGACGAAGAACGCGATCCCGCCGAGCGCGGCGATCACGAAGTAGGCGGCCTGGCCGGGGCCGAGGACGTCCTGGACGAGCCGCGCGGGCAGCACCAGCCCGATCCGCGTCACCTGGTGCGGGACCTCGTCGAACGGGAAGACGCCGAGCGGGATGTCGGGCCAGTCGCGGGCCGCGAGCCACACGTAGTACGGGTCGAAGTACAGGGGCGGGGTCATCAGCACCCACTGCGCGGTCACCGCGCAGACCCCGACGAGCAGCGCCAGCCACCACACGCGGCGGGTGCGGCGGATCCGGGCGATCAGCCTCCGGGGCGCCCCGTCCGCCCGTCCGGTGGTCGTTTCCTGCGTGACGGCCGGCTGGTCGGCCGTGGTCTGCGGCATGGCTGGCTTCTGCCCCTGGCTGGACGACGAGCTGGACTGCGCTTGGCGCCGGACCAGGCTACTCGCGTGCCGGACCCGCCGTAGTCGGCCGTGCCGGATCTGCAGCAACCTTCCAGCCGGCGCCCGTCCGGGAGTTATCCACAGGTGGCGATATTGGTGCGGTTCAACGGGACGGCGCGACTACCCTTGATTTCATGTCCTCGTCAAGCCGACACATCCTGACCGCGCCCGCCTGGCCGTACGCCAACGGGCCCCGTCACATCGGGCACGTCTCCGGTTTCGCGCTGCCCGCCGACATGTTCAGCCGCTACCAGCGGATGGCGGGCAACCAGGTCCTGATGGTCAGCGGCACCGACGAGCACGGCACGCCGATCCAGGTGCAGGCCGACAAGGAGGGCGTGACCGCCCGCGAGCTGGCCGACCGGTACAACGCCGTGATCGCCGAGGACCTGCACGGCCTCGGCATGACGTACGACCTGTTCACCCGGACGACCACGCTGAACCACTACGCGATCGTCCAGGAGGTCTTCAAGGGCCTGCACGACAACGGCTACATCTTCCCGACCACGACGATGGGCGCGATCTCGCCGTCCACCGGCCGGACGCTCCCGGACCGCTACATCGAGGGCACCTGCCCGATCTGCGGGTACGACGGCGCGCGCGGCGACCAGTGCGACAACTGCGGCAACCAGCTCGACCCGATCGACCTGATCAACCCGGTGTCGCGGATCAACGGCGAGAAGCCGACGTTCGTCGAGACCGAGCACTTCATGCTCGACCTGCCCGCCTTCACCGAGGTGCTCGGCCGGTACCTGCGCGGCAAGCAGAGCGGGTCGCTGGCGTGGCGGCCGAACGTGGTGAAGTTCGCGCTGAACCTGCTGGACGACATCCAGCCCCGGGCGATCAGCCGCGACATCGACTGGGGCGTGCCGATCCCGCTGGACGGCTGGCGCGAGAACCCGGCGAAGAAGCTGTACGTGTGGTTCGACGCCGTCGTCGGGTACCTGTCGGCGTCCGTGGAGTGGGCGAAGCGCTCGGGCGACCCCGACGCGTGGCGCGCCTGGTGGCAGGACCCGGACGCCCTGTCGTACTACTTCATGGGCAAGGACAACATCGTCTTCCACGCCGAGATCTGGCCGGCGATGCTGCTCGGCTACAGCGGCCAGGGCGACAAGGGCGGCAAGCCCGGCTCGCTCGGCACGCTCAACACCCCGACGGAGGTCGTGTCGTCGGAGTACCTGACGATGGAGGGCCGCAAGTTCTCCTCGTCCCGCCAGGTCGTCATCTACGTCAAGGACTTCCTGGAGCGCTACGACGTCGACGCGCTGCGCTACTACGTCGCCGTCGCCGGCCCCGAGAACAACGACACCGACTTCACCTGGTCGGAGTTCGTCCGCCGCAACAACGACGAGCTGGTCGCCGCGTGGGGCAACCTCGTCAACCGGTCGGTGAACATGGCCGCGAAGAACTTCGGCGCGATCCCCGAGCCCGGCGACCTCAACGACGCCGACCGCGCCCTGATGGAGCGCAGCCGCAACGGGTTCGCGGCGGTCGGCGCCGAGCTCGAGCGGTCCCGCTTCAAGAACGCGATCACCGAGGCGCTCGACGTCGTCCGGGACGCCAACCGGTACCTGTCCGACCAGGCGCCCTGGAAGCTGAAGGACGACCCGGCCCGCGTCCAGTCGATCCTGCACACCGCGCTGCAGGTCGTCGACGACGCCAAGACGCTGCTGACCCCGTTCCTGCCGAACTCCTCGCAGAAGGTGTACGAGCTGCTCGGCGGCGAGGGCGTGTGGAGCGGCATGCCGCGGCTGGAGACGGTCTCGGAGGAGGGCGGCCCCGACTACACGGTCCTCACCGGCGACTACGACACCGCGGCGCGGTGGGAGTCGACGCCGATCAAGCCCGGCGTCCCGCTCGCGAAGCCGACCCCGCTGTTCAAGAAGCTCGACACGTCCGTGGTGGACGAGGAGCTCGCCCGGCTGGAGGCGGAGTGAGCCCGGCGGACGACCAGGGCGGCGAGGCCGCCCGGTCGTTCCCGCCGCTGCCCGAGCGGCTCCCGGTCGACGTGTTCGACAGCCACTGCCACCTCGACATCGTCGAGACGCCGGTCAGCGAGCAGCTGCACTCGGCGAAGGCGGCGGGGATCACCCGGATCGTCACGATCGGCTGCGACCTGCCGTCCTCGCGGTTCGCGGTCGACGCGGCCGCCGAGTTCGACGACGTGTACGCGGGCGTGGCGATCCACCCGAACGAGACCACGGGCATCGACGACGACGTCCTGCACGACATCGAGGCGATGGCGGCGCACCCGAAGGTGCGGGCGATCGGCGAGACGGGCCTGGACTACTACCGCGACTGGGCGCCGAAGTCCGACCAGCACACCGCGTTCCGCGCCCACATCGCGATCGCCAAGCGCACCGGCAAGGCCCTCATGATCCACGACCGCGAGGCCCACGACGACGTCCTGGCCATCCTCCGCGAGGAGGGCGCGCCGGAGAAGGTGGTGTTCCACTGCTTCTCCGGCGACGCCGCCATGGCGAAGGTCTGCGCCGACCGCGGCTACGTGATGAGCTTCGCCGGGAACGTCACGTTCAAGAACGCCGAGCCGCTGCGCGAGGCGCTGCGCGTCGCGCCCCTCGGCCTCGTCCTCGTCGAGACCGACGCGCCGTTCCTCACCCCGGTCCCGAACCGCGGCAAGCCGAACGCGTCGTACCTGATCCCGCACACGGTCCGGGCGATGGCGGAGGTCAAGGGCGTCGACCTGGCCGAGCTGTGCGCCGCGATCGCCGCGAACGGGGAGCGCACCTTCGGCCCGTGGTGACCTCGTAGTTGGGCGCGCCTTCCCCTGGGCATAGGGCCAGGGGAAGGAGGCGGGGATGGACGCGGACGTCATCATCGTCGGCGCGGGGATCGCCGGGCTGGTCGCCGCGCACGAGCTGACCGCGCGCGGCCGCCGGGTCGCGCTGGTGGAACAGGAGAACGCCGCGAACCTGGGCGGCCAGGCGTTCTGGTCGCTCGGCGGACTGTTCCTGGTGGACACCCCAGAGCAGCGGCGGCTCCGCGTCCGGGACTCCTTCGACCTGGCCTGGAACGACTGGCAGGGCAGCGCCCGCTTCGACCGCCTCGACGACGAGGACGCCTGGGCGGCCCGGTGGGCCCGCGCCTACGTGGAGTGGGCCGCCGGGGAGAAGCGGGCATGGCTGGCGTCCCACGGCATCCGCCTGACCCCCGTCGTCGGCTGGGCGGAACGTGGCGACCTCCGCGCCGACGGCCACGGCAACTCCGTGCCGCGCTTCCACATCGCCTGGGGGACGGGCACCGGCGTCGTCGCGCCGTTCGTCCGCAGCGCCCGCCTCGCCGCCGACGAGGGCCTCCTCACCTTCCACCACCGCCACCGCGTGGACGGCCTGACCCTCACCAACAGCGCCGTGACCGGCGTGCACGGCACCGTCCTCGCCGACGACGACTCGCCGCGCGGCGTCGCGTCCAGCCGCGAAGAGACGGGGACGTTCGAGCTGTCGGCCCAGGCGGTGATCGTCACCAGCGGCGGCATCGGCGGGAACCACGAGATGGTCCGCCGGTACTGGCCCGACCGCCTCGGCACCGCACCCGCCCACATGATCACCGGTGTGCCCGCCTACGTGGACGGCCGGATGCTCGACATCAGCGCCGCCGCCGGGGTCCGTCTCGTCAACCGCGACCGGATGTGGCACTACACCGAGGGCGTCCGCAACTGGGACCCGGTCTGGCCCGGCCACGCCATCAGGATCCTGCCGGGCCCCTCCCCGATGTGGTTCGACGCCCTCGGGCGGCGCCTCCCCGCGCCCTGCCTCCCCGGCCACGACACCCTCGCGACCCTCGAGCACCTGCGCACCACGCCCGACATCGCCGCCTACGACCACTCCTGGTTCGTCCTCACCCAGAAGATCATCGAGCGGGAGTTCGCGCTGTCGGGCTCGGAGCAGAACCCCGACATCACCAGCGGCGACCGCAGGGCGGTGCTGCGCGAACGCGTCCTGTCGAAGGGCGCCCCCGCCCCGGTCGAGGCGTTCAAGCGCCACGGCGCCGACTTCGTCGTCGCCGCCACCCTCGACCAACTCGTCGCCGGCATGAACGCCCTGACCGACGAACCGCTCCTGGACGCCGCCCACCTGCGCCGCCAGATCGAGTCCCGCGACCTGCAGACGACCAACCCGTTCAGCAAGGACGCCCAGGTCCAGGACATCCGAAATTCGCGCCGCTACCTGGGCGACCGGCTCAGCCGCACCGCCGTCCCGCACCGCATCCTCGACCCGTCCGCCGGCCCGCTCATCGGCGTGAAGCTGCACGTCCTCACCCGCAAGACGCTGGGCGGCATCCAAACCGACCTGGACTCCCGCGCCCTAGGCCTGGACGGCCGCCCCATAGACGGCCTGTACGCGGCAGGCGAGGTCGCGGGTTTCGGCGGCGGAGGCGTCCACGGCTACAACGCCCTCGAAGGCACGTTCCTAGGCGGCTGCCTCTTCTCCGCCCGAGCCGCCGGCCAAGCCACCGCCCAAGCAACCGCCTAAAAACCCCCAGCGAGCAACCTGCCCACACAGGTCCATGAGCGCTCGGGACCCAACTCGGCGATGCCCCCGCGCGCCCGACAACGCACCGAGGCTCCCAAGCGGATAGGCGCGGATGGCCGGGACGGGAGCGAAACCCCGCGCAGGCGGAAAGGGATCGTCCGTAAGCTGAGGATGCAGCGACCCGAGCGTTGCGATCGCGTGCGAAGCCGGATTCGAGCGAAGCGAGAATCCGATCGCGCAGCGAGGCCCCCAGGGCCGAGTCGGAGCGATGCAGCGATCGCCGCAGCGCCCGTTGAAGGGAGGGCCCCCAGGGCCCGACCGCCGAGGGCGATGCAAATAAATACAGGACGGTGCGGACGGCCGGGCTCTGGCCGTCCGCACCGGCCCCCTGGCCTCTTCGCGGGCTTCCGCGCCCTGGACACCCGCGTTCGGCGTGGGCTCCCTTCTCTTCGAGGTGGACTCTCGATTACTGAACGTAGTCAACTGGTGACTCTATGAATATGACCGTTCGGGTTCGCATCTTCTTACCTGAGGGGGCGGGGGGACCCGTGTGGGCGTTGAGGTGGCGGGGGACGGGCGTTCCGCTCTAGGGTCTGGCCGTTGAGCGGGCGACCCCCCAGGCCCGTTCGGCTCCCCCTGGAGGAACGGTGCGTCGAGCCCCTGCGACTTCTGCTGTCCTGATCGCGACGGTGCTGCTGGCGACGGCGTGCGGCGGCGGTGGTTCGCCGAAGCCGCGGTCGACGGTGCGGGTGGCGGACGCGCCGAAGGCGTCCGCGCCGGCGCCGCGCAAGGTGGTCATCGTGGTGGACGGGAAGAAGACGACCGCGATGACGACCGGGACGACGGTCCAGCAGGTGCTGGACCAGGCCGGTGTGAAGCTCGGCCGGTACGACCTGGTGAAGCCGGCGCGCGAGCAGCCCGCCGGGGGCGTGGTGAAGGTGCTGCGACTGCTGTCGAAGCCGGTGACGAGGACGGTGCGGGTGCCGGCGCCGACGATCGAGAAGAAGAGCGCGTCGGTGCCGCCGTGGTCGCAGAAGGAGCTGCGCAAGGGCAAGGCCGGCATCAAGGTCGTGCAGATGGCGTACGTCCGGCGCAAGGGCAAGAAGGTCAAGGCGGTCATCGCGCAGAAGGTGAAGCGCAAGCCGGTGGCGCGGATCGTGGCGGTGGGGCCGAAGTCGGCGGGGACGGGCGCGGCGGCGAAGCTGAACTGGGCGGGGCTGGCGAACTGCGAGTCGCATGGCAATCCCAAGGCGGTGAACCCGTCCGGCTACTACGGGCTGTACCAGTTCTCGCTGTCGTCGTGGGCGTCGGTCGGCGGGTCGGGCAGGCCGTCGGACGCGAGCGCGGGCGAGCAGACGTACCGGGCGCAGCTGCTCTACAACCGGGTGAACGGGCGGTGGCAGGGGCAGTGGCCGGTATGCGGGAAGTTCCTGTTCTCCTGACCTGCCACACTTGTTCTCATGGGGGAGAGACGGGGGCTGCTCGGGCCGGCGGACGTGCGGGAGCTGGCGGCGCGGCTGGGCATCAGGCCGACCAAGACGCTCGGGCAGAACTTCGTCATCGACGCCAACACCGTGCGGCGGATCGTGCGGGCCGCGGATCTCGGGCCGGACGATGTGGTCATCGAGGTCGGGCCGGGGCTGGGGTCGCTGACGCTGGCGCTGCTGCCGGAGGCGCGGCGGGTGGTGGCGGTGGAGATCGATCCGGTGCTGGCGGCGGAGCTGCCCGCGACGGCGGCCGCGCGGGAGCCGGAGCTGGCGGACCGGCTGGAGGTCGTCCGCGCCGACGCGATGAAGATCACATCGGTGCCGGGGCCGGCGCCGACGGCGCTGGTGGCGAACCTGCCCTACAACGTCGCGGTGCCGGTGGTCCTGCATCTGCTGGAGGTGCTGCCGTCGCTGCGGTCGGCGCTGGTCATGGTGCAGGCGGAGGTCGCGGACCGGATGACGGCCGCGCCGGGGAGCAAGATCTACGGGGTGCCGTCGGTGAAGCTCGCCTGGTACGGGGAGGCGCGCCGCGCGGGTCCGGTGGGCCGGGCGGTGTTCTGGCCGGTGCCGAACGTCGATTCCGGGCTGGTCGCGTTCACGCGGCGGGATCCGCCGCCGGCCGCCGCGTCCCGCGAGCGGGTGTTCGCCGTGGTGGACGCGGCGTTCGCGCAGCGCCGCAAGACGCTGCGGGCGGCGCTGGCGGGCTGGGCGGGGTCGGCGGCGGAGGCGGAGCGGGCGCTGCGCGCGGCGGACGTTGATCCACGGGCGCGGGGCGAAGCTCTGGACGTGGCCGCCTTCGCCCGTATTGCCGAGTATGGTCCTTCCATCGAGGGGGACGGCGCTCCCGGCGCCCCGGCGGCTGCGGCCGGGGCCGCGGCGGACCCCCGCGCGGCGGGCTCCCCGGGGACGGACGGCGGCGCGAGCGGCTCCGGCGGGACGGACGCCGGGGCGATGGACACGGAAGAGTCGGAGGGCAATGGTGAAGGCGCGTTCGCGGACGGCGCGGGCGGGGACCGAGCGGGCCCGGACGGCGCGCGCCTTCCGGCCCGGCGGGGCGCGGGCGGCCCGGCTGCCGCTGGCGGCGACGGCGCTGGTGGCGGCGGGCGGCCTGGTCGCGACGGTGGCGGCGGGGTGCAGTGACGGCGCCGGCGCGGCGCCGAAGATCACGACGACGGCGCGGGCGGGCATCGCCCCGACGCCGCCGGCGAAGGGCGCCTACTTCGGCGCGTGGGTGCCGCCCGAGGTGGGCGGCGCGGCGACGAGGTCGCCGTCGTCCACGGCCTCGGACGGCGCGTCCGGCGGCGCGTCGGACGGCGCGTCCGGAACACCGTCGGGCACCGCGTCGGGCACGGCGTCGGGGAGCGCGTCCGGCACCCCGACCGGGAAGGACGCCGGCAAGCCGGGCATGGCGCCCGTCGCCGCGTTCGAGCGGGACATGGGCCGGCAGCTGGACATCGTGCAGAGCTACCGGGGCTGGAAGTCGGAGTTCCCGACCGGGCTGGACACCTCCGTCGTCGACAGCAACCGCTACCTGCTGCTGACGTGGGCGGGCGCCGACACCAAGGAGATCGTCGAGGGCAAGTACGACGGGCTGATCCGCGCCCGCGCGAAGGCGATCAAGGCGACCGGCAAGCCGGTGTTCCTGCGCTGGTCCCGCGACATGGACCGGTCGTCGGTGAAGGACCGGGTGCACTCGCCGGCCGACTTCATCGCCGCGTGGAAGCACCTGCGGCAGATCTTCACCGCGGAGAAGGTCGACAACGTCGCCTGGGTGTGGTGCCCGAGCGCGCGCGGGTTCGGCGCGCCCAACGCGGGCGCCTTCTACCCCGGCGACGACCAGGTCGACTGGATCTGCGCGGACGCCCCGCCCGGCGCCGACTACGAGTACCGGGACCTGTCGGAGACGCTGAAGGTGTTCATGCAGTGGGCCCGCAACCGGCACAAGCCCATCATGATCGCCGAGTTCGGGGTGCCGAAGGCGTACGGGCAGCGGCGCGCCGAGTGGCTGCGCGCCGCCACCAGGACGCTGGAGGACCCGCAGGTCAAGGCCGTCGTCTACTTCGACTCCGACGAGCAGGCCGAGGACGCGCGGGACAAGCGGCGCGCCTACTCGGTGACGGGCGACACGCACGCGGTGTCGGCGCTGCGGGAGCTGGCGACGGCGCCGTACTTCAATCCCCGCAACCTCCCCGTGACGAGCGGGGGCTGATCTCTCCCGTAGGGTTCTGGAGTGAGCGCAGTGAGGGTACGCGTCCCCGCAAAGGTCAACCTCCAGCTCGGCGTCGGGCCGATCCGGGAGGACGGCTACCACGACCTCGTGAACGTGTTCCACGCCGTGTCGCTGTTCGACGAGCTGACCGCGGAGCCGGCCGACGGCCTGGAGCTCGCCGTCGAGGCGGCGCCGTACTCGCGGGTGGCGATCGGCCGGGTCCCGACGGACGCCCGGAACCTGGCGGCGCGGGCCGCGGTGCTGGTCGCGTCGCGGCTCGGCGTGGAGCCGCGGGTGCGGCTGCGGATCCGCAAGGCGATCCCGGTCGCGGGCGGCATGGCGGGCGGCAGCGCCGACGCGGCCGCCGCGCTGGTCGCGTGCGCGCGGCTGTGGGACGACCGGGAGCGGCCGGCGCTGTCGCGGGACGACCTGATGGAGATGGGCGCCGAGCTCGGCAGCGACGTGCCGTTCGCGCTGCTCGGCGGCACCGCGATCGGCGTGGGGCGGGGCGAGCGGCTCACCCCGGCGCTGACCCGCGGGACGTTCCACTGGGTGTTCGCGGCGGCGGACGGCGGCCTGTCGACGCCCGCGGTGTACGCCGAGTGCGACCGGCTGCGGGACGCCGCGGGGGAGAGCGCGCCGCGGCCGTCGGTCGCGGAGGACCTGATGACGGCGCTGGCGACCGGTGACGCGAAGGCGCTCGGCGCCGCGCTCGCCAACGACCTGCAGCCCGCGGCGCTGGAGCTGCGGCCGTCGCTGGCCCGCACCCTGAACGCCGGGCGGGACCTCGGCGCGATCGGCGCGCTGGTGTCCGGGTCGGGGCCGACCTGCGCGTTCCTCGCCGAGACCGACGAGGACGCCGCCGACCTCGCGGTGGCGCTGGACGGCGCGGGGGTGGCGGAGCAGATCGTCCGGGCCCAGGGGCCGGTGCCCGGCGCCACCGTGGTCTGAATCCGACGAAGCCGGCCGGGGGTGCCCCCTCGGGGGGTGCTGAACCGATCACGGTGTGTGCTCTCGGCACACAAGCGAACTCCGCGCGCGCGGCGGGCGTCCTGATCATTGACGCCGATTCCGCGACGAGGTGGAGCGATGACGTATCTGACGGGGCTGCTGGGTCTGGTGGCCGTCGTGATGATGGCGACGCTCGCCGTCCTGGCCGTGCGCCGGGACCGGGCGATCCGCCGCGACGCCCCCGACGCGGTGACCGGGGCCCGCCGCCCGCCGCTACGCTGATGCCGACTCGGCGCGTCTCCACATGAGGGACCGACAGTGAACCATTCGTCAGGAGCGGGCATCAGCGTGGTCGAACTGCTGGTCATCTTGGTGTTTCTCGCCGTCGTGGTCGCGGTGCCGGTGGTGATCGTGATCGCCGTCGTGGCGTCGCGCAGGCGCACCGCGTCCGCTTCGGCGTACACGCCTCCGGGCGGTCAGAGGCCCGGCCCGCCCCAAGGTCCGCCGTACGGGCAGCCGGGGCCGCCCCAGGGTCCGCCGTCGTACGGGCAGCCCGGCCCGCCCCAGGGTCCGCCGCCGTACGGGCAGCCGCCGCAGCCGCCGCAGGGGCAGCCGCCGCAGGGGCCGCCGGACCAGCAGGGGCGGCAGGGGCAGGGCTGGGCGCCGCCGCAAGGCTGACCGCACGGGCAGTGCGCGCGGGGGCAGGCAATAGGCTGGACGGCGTCTTGACTTCCTCCCCTCCCTCGGAGAGGGGAGTCCTACGGCTCGCGCCGTGGGTGTTTCTGCTTCACAGCCGATTGCGGAAGGGAAGACCCTCGCCGTCTGACATCAGCTCCACAGACATCACCGGGGCTGTACCCGGCTACGGCTCGACCAGCCGCAAGGATGTTCTTGGCCGCGTTGACGTCCCGGTCGTGCCGGGTGCGGCAGCCCGGACACGTCCAGCGCCGGGTGGACAGGCTCAGCTCGGCCAGCAGGTGCCCGCAGTGCGAGCAGGTCTTGGACGAGGGGTACCAGCGGTCGATCACCACCAGAGTGCGCCCGGCCCGCTCGCACTTGTACTCCAACTGTCGGCGGAACTCGCCCCATCCGCAGTCGGAGATCGCGCGGCCGAGAGTACGGTTGCGCACCATGTTGGTGACCGCGAGGTCCTCGATCACGATCACGTCCGCCTTCTGGACGAGATCAGTGCTGGTGCGGTGCAGGAAGTCACTTCGAGCGTTGCGGACCTTGCGGTGGGCGCGGGCGACCTTGGCCTTCGCCTTGCCGCGGTTGTTGGACCCGGGTCGGCGGCGGGCCATGCGCCGCTGGTAGCGGGCGAGGTTGCGCTGCTTCTTCTCCAGATGGCGGGGGTTGGCGATGCGGTCCCCGTCGGAGGTGACCGCGAACTCCTTGACGCCCAGATCGACACCGATCTGGTGCCCAGTGGCCGGCAGGGGGACGGGCTCGGCGGTGTCGACGGCGAAGGTGACGTACCAGCGCCCGTCGCAGTCCCGCGAGATCACGACCATTGTCGGGTTCAGCGCTACCAGATCGACGTCGTCGAAGGACCAGACGAACGCCAGGGGCGCGGTGGTCTTGGCCATCCGCAGTTCGCCGTCGTGGATGCGGAACGCGGAGCGGGTGTAGTGCGCGGACTGGCGGGAGTTCCGGTTCTTGAAGCGGGGATAGCGGGCACGTCCGGCGAAGAAGTTGGCGAACGCGGCGTGCTGGTGGCGCAACGCCTGCTGCAGCGGAACCGAGGACACCTCGTTCAAGAACGCCAGATCCTCGGTCTTCTTCCACGCTGTCAGCGCCGCGTCGGTCTCCTTGTAGGAGACGCGCCGCCCTTCGGCGTGCCAGACCCGGTGCCGTTCGGCGAGCGTCTTGTTCCACACCAGACGAACGCACCCGAACGTGCGGCCGAAGACGGTCGCCTGCTCGGCGTCCGGGTAGGCCCGGCACTTGTACGCCATGCGCATGAGCCGCAAATTACAGGAGGCATAGGATTGTGTAAAAGCGCGGCCCGCGCGTCGGTGGATTCGTTCCCGGAACGCCCCGGGTTGCGCCGGGTGGTCTCCATGGGGCCCGGACCGCTCCCCGGTTCGGAGGCCGATGCACCCTTTGGAGGACCCGGTGAATCTGATCAACGTTGAGAACGTCGCCAAGGCGTACGGGCCGAAGCCGCTGCTGGACGCGGTGTCCCTCGGCCTCGACGAGGGCGACCGGGTCGGGGTCGTCGGCCGCAACGGCGGCGGCAAGAGCACGCTGGTGCAGGTGCTGGCGCGCGAGGTGGAGCCGGACGCGGGCCGCGTCACGCACGCGCGGGGCCTGCGGCTGGGGTACCTGACGCAGCGGGACGTGTTCCCGGAGGGCGCGACGGTCCGGTCGGTGGTCCTCGGGGACCGCGCCGAGCACGAGTGGGCGGGCGACACCCGCGCCCGCGACGTCCTGGCCGGGCTGCTCGCGGACGTCGACCTGGACGCGCCGCTGGCCGGCATGTCCGGCGGGGAGCGGCGCCGGATCGCGCTCGCGCGGCTGCTCGTCCCCGAGTCGGACCTGCTGATGCTGGACGAGCCGACCAACCACCTCGACATCGAGGCGATCGCGTGGCTGGCCCGGCACCTGAAGGACCGCCGGGTGGCGCTGCTGGTCGTCACGCACGACCGCTGGTTCCTCGACGAGGTCACCGACCGGACGTGGGAGGTCGTGGACGGCCGCGTCGAGCGGTACGAGGGCGGCTACTCCGCCTACGTGCTGGCGAAGGCGGAGCGGTCCCGGATCGCGGCGGCGACGGAGGCCAAGCGGCAGAACCTGCTGCGCAAGGAGCTGGCGTGGCTGCGGCGCGGCCCGCAGGCCCGCACGTCCAAGCCGAAGTTCCGGGTGGACGCGGCGCAGGCGCTGATCGCCGACGAGCCGCCGCTGCGCGACTCGGTGGAGCTGACGAGATTCGCGACGGCGCGGCTCGGCAAGACCGTGTACGACATCGAGGACACCACCGTCGAGGTCGGCGGCCGGGCGATCTTCGAGCGGATGACGTGGCGGCTCGGCCCGGGCGACCGCGTCGGGCTCGTCGGCGTCAACGGCAGCGGCAAGAGCACGCTGCTGCGGCTGCTGGACGGCTCGGTGGCGCCGGTGTCCGGCACGGTGGTGCAGGGCAGGACCGTCCAGCTGGCGCACCTGTCGCAGAACCTGGAGGAGCTGGACCCGTCCCGGCGGGTGCTGGAGTCGGTGGAGGAGATCCGCCGCCGCATCACGGTCGGGAAGCGGGAGTGGACGGCGAGCCAGCTGCTGGAGCGGCTCGGGTTCGCCGGGGACCGGCAGTGGACGCCCGTCGGCGACCTGTCGGGCGGTGAGCGGCGCCGGCTGCAGGTGCTGCGGCTGCTGATGGGCGAGCCGAACGTGCTGCTGCTGGACGAGCCGACGAACGACCTCGACATCGAGACGCTCACCGAGCTGGAGGACCTGCTCGACGGCTGGCCCGGCACCCTCGTCGTCGTCAGCCACGACCGGTACTTCCTGGAGCGCATCACCGACCACGTGGTGGCGCTGCTCGGCGACGGGCGGGTGTCGATGCTGCCCGGCGGCGTCGACGAGTACCTGGAGCGCCGCGCCGCCGGAACGGCCCAGACCCGGACGGCGCAGGCGCGGACGGCGCAGGCGCGCGCGCAGGAGGCGCCCGCCGCGGCGCCGCCGAAGCCGAAGGGCGGGCAGGACTGGAAGGCCCGCAAGGAGCTGGACCGGCTCGAACGCCGCCTGGAGAAGCTGTCCGGGCAGGAGGCGGAGCTGCACGAGCAGCTCGCCGCGCACGCCACCGACTTCGTCAAGCTCCAGGAGCTCGACGGGCGGCTGAAGGAGATCCAGGCGGAGGCCGCGCGGGTCGAGGAGGAGTGGCTGATGCTCGCCGAGGACATCGACTAGTCCGCCGAGAACATCGACCAGCGCCCGATATCGGGCGGAACCTCTGGTGCTCGGCGTCCGGAGTCGCCATGATCCAGCAATGACGACTTGGATCGTGAAGATCGACGACGCGCCGGGGGACGGTCCGCGGCTCGCGGTGAAGGACGCCATCGACGTGGCCGGGCTGCCCACGACGGCGGGCAGCCGGGCGGTGGCCGAGCGCGCGGAGCCGGCGGCGGCCGACGCGGCCGTTGTCGCGTCGGCGCGCGCGCAGGGCGCCCGTATCGTCGGCAAGGTCAACCTCACCGAGTTCTGCCTGGGCGCCGACGGCGTCAACCCGTGGTCGGGCACGCCGGTCAACCCGCTCGACCCGGCGCGGGTGCCAGGCGGATCGTCCAGCGGGTCGGCGGTGGCGGTCGCGTCGGGGGAGGCGGACGTCGCGTTCGGCACCGACACCGCGGGGTCGGTCCGGATCCCGGCGGCGTGCTGCGGGATCGCGTCGCTGAAGACGACGCACGGGCGCGTCCCGCTGGACGGCGTGTACCCGCTGTCGCCGACGCTCGACACCGTCGGGCCGATGGGCCGCGACGTCGCCGCCGTCGTCACCGGCATGCGGCTGATCGAGCCGGGGTTCGCCCCGGACGCCTATGACGCGAACATGACGATCGGGCGGCTGCGCGTCCCGAACGTGGACCCGGCGATCGACGCGGCCGTCGACGACGCGCTCCGCCGGCTCGGCCCGATCACCGACGAGACGTGCGAGCACTTCCAGGACGCGGCGCTCGCGAACGGCGTGTTCGTCGGCGAGGAGGCGTACGCGCAGAACGGCCCGCTGCTCGGCGACCCGTCGAGGATCAGCGAGCGGATGTACCGGCGGCTCAACGTGCTGAAGGAGGCCGCGGCGGGCCGGCGCCCGTGGGCGGAGCAGCTCCAGAAGACGGTCCGGGCGGAGTTCGACGCGCTGCTGGACCGGCACGGGGTGCTCGCGCTGCCGGTGCTGGCCGGGGTCGCGCCGGAGCCGCCGGACGGCGACGACGACCTGCTGCTGACGATGCTCACCGGCACGGTCAACGTGGCGGGGCTGCCGGCGTTCGCGCTGCCCGTCCCGCTGCCGGGCTCGCACCTGCCCGCGTCCGTGCAGCTCATCGGCCCGGCGGGGAGCGAGGAGCGGCTCTGCGCCGTCGCCGCGGCGCTGGAGGAGGCGCTGCGCTGACGGGGCGGCCTAGGAGTCGAACGGGATGAGGAGGGTGCGGAGCAGGACGGCGAGGGTCTCGCGCTGGTCGGGGCTGAGCCCCTCGAGGATGGCCTGCTCGCGGCCCAGCAGGTCGGCGAACGCGGCGTCCACGCGCGTCAGGCCCGCCCCGGTGAGGCGGACCTGGACGCCGCGCTTGTCCTGCGGGTCGGGATGCCGCTCGACCAGGCCCGCGGCGGCGAGCCGGTCGATGCGGTTGGTCATGGTGCCGGAGGTCACCAGCGTCGCGCGCAGCAGCTGCCCGGGGCTCAGCTGGTAGGGGGCGCCGGCCCGGCGCAGCGCGGTGAGGACGTCGAACTCCCACGACTCGACCTGGTGGGCGGCGAACACGGCGCGGCGGGCGCGGTCGAGGTGCCGGGCCAGCCGGGACACCCGGCTGAGGACCTGCAGCGGCCGGACGTCCAGGTCCGGGCGCTCGGCCTGCCACGCGGCGACCAGCCGGTCGACCTCATCCTCCATGCCGCAAGCCTACCTGTCTTGATATCGAGGGACCTGCGGCCGGTCGGGGCTAACCGAACAGGGTTCGCTCGACGTGCTGGGTGTCGGCGTACTCCCGCACCGAGACGATCCTCCCGTCCCGGACGACGTAGATCCCGGCGCACCGGTTGTCGTAGATCTTGCCCGATCGGGTGATCCCCTTCGCCGTCCACTCGGCGAGGACCTGGTCGCCCTCGGCGATCACGTTGACGAGCGCGACCTCCGGCGCCGTGCCGGGCTTGAACAGGTTTCCGGTCGCGGCCCCGAGGAAGTCATCGATGATCGCGTCGCGGCCCTTCCAGGTGCCGGTCAGCGGGAGGTCGCCCGGGTAGGTCCAGGTCGCGTCCTCGGCGAAGCTGTCCTTGATCGTCTCCAGGTCGCCGTCGGCGACGGCTTGGACGTAGCGGACGACGACGTCCTTGGCGTTCATTGCGATCTCCTCGTGTGCGTGTGCGTGTGCGTGTGTGTGGGTGCGGGTGTGGGTGTGCGTTCAGCGGTCGATGGTGAGGACGGCGTTGCCGCGCACGCGGCGTTCGCGCAGGTCGGCGAGCACGGCGGCGGTCTCGGCCCAGTCGGCGGTCCGGCCGATCTCCGGGTGCAGCCGCCCGCGGTCGACGAGCCGGACCAGGACGGCCAGGTCGTCGGCGTTGGCCGTGTCGGCGTCCTCGTAGTGGAAGTGCCGGATGGTCGCGGACTCCGGCCCGTCGAAGAACCGGAAGAAGTCGAGCGTCACGGGCGTCCGGGACGCCTGCCCGAACCAGATCAGCGTGCCCCGCCGCCGGAGCCGCGCCAGCGCGTCGGTGAACTGCCGTCCGCCGGTCGACTCCAGCACCAGGTCGAACGGGCCGTCCGCGGACGCCGCGTCCGGCACCACCGCGGCACCGAACTCCGCGAGCCGCCGTCCCCGCTCCGGCGTCGCCGCCACGGCCGTGACCTCCGCGCCCGCCGCGGCGGCCAGTTCGGTGACGTAGTGCCCGACGCCGCCGGACGCCCCGGTGATCAGCACCCGCCGTCCCGCGAGCGGCCCGGCGGCGCGCAGCAGCCGCAGCGCGGTGAGGCCCGCCAGCGGCAGCGCCGCCGCCGTCTCCACCGGCACCGAGGCGGGCAGCTCCGCGAGCGACCCGGCCGGCACCGCCGCGTACTCGGCCCAGCCCGCCGACGGCGGATGCCCGACGACCCGCGTCCCGCACGCGGGACCCGACCCGTCCGCCGCGGCCTGCACGACCAGGCCCGCGACGTCCTTGCCGGGACGCCAGCCGGGCCGGTCGCCCTCCAACTGGAACGTCTCGCCGCGGTTGACCGAGAACGCCGCCACCTTCACCAGCGCCTCGTCCGGGCGCGGCTCCGGCTCGTCGACGTCGGCGAACGCGACGGTCTCCCGCGCGTCGCCGGTCGGTACCAACGCCTTCACGGCCCCTCCTCTGCTCCCTGCGCCGGCGCCCCTTCGCCGGTGCGGTGGACCCAGTCGACCGCACCCCGTACGGGCCCGTCCAACAGCCATTGAGCAGGGATGACAACCTCTGGTTGTCGTCGCATGTCCACCGGGTGGTGGACGGCGGGTTCAGCCGGTCGAGGCTCATGCCGGAGGGCCCCGCGACGGGAGCATTTCCGGCATGAGAGATCTTCCTGTGCGCATGGCCCGGTGGAGCGCCGGGCATCCCTGGCGGGCGATCGCCGGCTGGTTCCTGTTCGTCGCGCTGTGCCTCGGCGTCGGGATCTCGGTGGGCGGGCACGCCGCGACCAGCGCCGACTTCCGGATCGGCGAGGCCGGACGCGCCGAGGCGATGGCCGCCGAGGGCGGCCTGCAGCAGCGGCCCGCCGAGCAGGTGCTGATCACCGCGAAGCCCGGTGCGGGCCGCCTCGACGCGGCGCAGGCGGACGCCGCCGCCCGCGACGCCGCGGCCCGGATGGCGCGCCTGCCGGAGGTCGCGTCGGTGTCGAAGCCGATCCGGTCGGCGGACGGGACGGCGATCCGCGTCCAGGTCACCCTGCGCGGCCCCGAGTTGGAGGGCAAGAAGCACGTCGCGCCGCTGATCGCGCAGACGGAGCAGGTCCAGGCCGCGCATCCGGGGGTGCGGGTCGAGGAGACGGGCAGCCCGTCCATCAGCAAGGGCGTCGACCACCTGCGCGGTCAGGACCTGTCGCGGACCGAGGTGATCGCCCTGCCGGTCACGCTGGTCACGCTGCTGGTCGTGTTCGGGTCGGTGGCGCTGGCCGTGGTGCCGCTGCTGCTCGCGCTGTCGTCCATCGCCGCGGCCGTCGGGCTGTCGATGCTCGCCTCGCACGCCTTCCCCGACGCGGGCGTCGGCACCAACGTCATCCTGCTCATCGGCATGGCCGTCGGCGTCGACTACACGCTCTTCTACCTCAAGCGTGAGCGTGAGGAGCGCGCCCGGTCGGGCGGCCGGCTGTCGCCCGCCGCCGTCGTCGAGCTGGCCGCCGCGACGTCCGGACGGGCCGTCGTCGTCTCCGGCATCGCCGTCGCCGTGTCCAGCGCAACGCTGTACCTCGCCGACGACGTCATCTTCTCCTCGATCGCGACCGGCGCGATCGTCGTCACCGTCGTCGCCGTCCTCAGCTCCCTCACCGTCCTGCCCGCGCTGCTCGCCAAGCTCGGCCAGTGGGCGGAGCGCCGCCGCGAGCGCCGGACCCGGCGCGGCCGGCCGGTGCGCGGGACGCGCTCGGAGAGCGGCGGGCGGATCACCCGGGCCCTGCTGCGGCCGACCGGCCGCCGTCCCGGTCTCACGCTGGCCGCCGGGATCCTGGCGATGCTCGCGCTCACCGCGCCGCTCCTCGGCCTGAAGCTCACCGACATGGGCCGCGAGACCCACCCCCGCTCGATCCCGGCGATGCAGGTCTACGACCGGCTCAACGCCGCGTTCCCCGAGCTCAAGGCGATGCACCAGGTCGTCGTGCAGGCCGGCCCGTCCCGGCAGGCGGAGGTGGCGGACGCGCTCCGCGACCTCGCCCGCCGCGCGCAGCACGACCCGCGCCTGGCCGGGACGTCCGAGCTGCGCACCTCGCAGGACGGCCGGACCAGCCTGCTCGAACTGCCCGTCCCGCACTACGTCAGCGACCCGGCGGCGGTCGCGTCGCTGAAGACCGTCCGCGGCGACTACGTGCCCGCGACGGTCGGGAAACTGCCCGGCGTCAAGGTCGCCGTCACCGGCGACGTCGCCCGCTACGCCGACTACCCCGACCACCAGAAGCAGAAGCTGCCGCTCATCATCGCGTCGCTGCTGCTCGTCACGTTCGCGATGACGGTGTGGGCGTTCCGGTCCGTGGTCCTCGGCCTGATCGGGGTGCTGCTGAACCTGCTGTCGGCGGGCGCCTCGCTCGGCCTGCTCGTCCTGACGTTCCAGGGGACGTGGGCGGAGGGCCTGCTCGGCTTCACCTCCACCGGGACGATCGGCTCCCGCGTCCCGCTGTTCCTGTTCGTGATCCTGTTCGGCCTGTCGATGGACTACCAGGTCTTCGTGATCAGCCGGATCCGGGAGGCGCGGCTGGCCGGCGCGTCCACCCGCACCGCCGTCCTCGACGGCATCGGACGCTCCGCCGGCGTCGTCACCAGTGCCGCGTTCGTCATGGTGACCGTCTTCGCCAGCTTCATCCCGCTGCACATCATCGAGATGAAACAGATGGGCTTCGCGCTCGCCACCGCGGTTCTCGTGGACGCGTTCGTCGTCCGCATCGTGGTGCTGCCCGCCCTGATGCTGCTCCTCGGCGAACGCACCTGGTGGCCGTCGCGGCCCGCGCCCGCCGCCGTCCCGGCGCACGCCCCCGCGAAAGTAGGCTGACCGGCATGGAGCGACGGCCACAGCACGACGACCGGCTCCAGGCACGGGCGCTGCGCCGCTGGTACACCGCCCTGTGGATCTGCTTCGGGCTCGTCCCGCCGGGCATCGCCGCCTGGGACCGCAGCGAGGGGATCCGGTCCGGGACGCTCGCGCTGCTGGCCGTGCTCGCCGTCTGCCACCCGATCACCGGGACGTTCCCGGGGAACCCGGCCGCCCGCCGGTACGCGTTCCTCGGGGTGCTGACCGCCGGCATCGGCGCGGTGTCCTACCTCGCGGACGGCACCGCGTCGCTGCTGATCGTGTCCCTCCCGCACTTCTGGATCCAGGGCGGCGGCCCGCGACGCGCGATCGCCCTCAGCGGCCTCGCCACCGCGGCCGCCGTCGCGGGCATGGCCGTCCAGCGGCACCCCGACGGGTCGCTCGTCAGCGGCAACACCGTCGCCGCCCTCACCGGCTACGCCGCGAGCGTCCTGGTCGGGCTCTGGATGACCCGCGTCGTCGGCCGCCACGACGAGCGCGCCCGGCTCCTCGCCGCCGACCTGGAGGACGCCGAGCGCCGCCTCGCCGAGGCGCAGCGCCGGCAGGGCGCCGCCGACGAGCGCGAACGCCTCGCCCGCGAGATCCACGACACCCTCGCGCAGGGCCTGGCGTCCATCGTCGTCCTCGCCGAGGCCGCCCGCGAGGGCATCGGCACCGACCCGGCGGCGAGCGCCCGGCAGCTGGTGTCCATCGAGCGCACCGCCCGCGAGAACCTCGCCGAGGCCCGCGTCCTCGTCGGCGCCGCCCCTCGCGACGGCGTCGCCGCCGGCTCCATCGCCGCCACCCTGCGCCGCACCCTCGACCGGTTCGCCGAGGACACCGGCCTCACCGTCGACGCCGACCTGCCCGACGTGCCCTGCGACCAGCCGACCCGCGTCGCGCTGCTGCGCTGCACCCAGGAGTCACTCGCGAACGTCCGCAAGCACGCCGGAGCCACCACCGTCGGCGTCGTCCTCGCCGCGCACCCGGACGGCGTCGAACTGGAGATCACCGACGACGGCCGCGGGTTCGCCCCCGGCGCCGCGTCCGGCGGGTACGGGCTGGACGGGATGCGCCGCCGCCTCGCCGAGCTCGGCGGCCGGCTCACCGTCACCAGCGCCCCCGGCGAGGGCACCCGGATCCTCGCCCTGCTTCCCCGCGAAGGCACCCCATGAACGACGGCACCCCATGAACGACGGCACGGTCCGCGTGATCCTCGTGGACGACCACACCGTGATGCGCGCCGGCGTCGCCGCGCTGCTGGCCGGCGAGCCCGGCATCGAGATCGTCGGCGAGGCGGGCGACGGCCGGGAGGCGGTCGGCCTCGCCGAGCGGCTCCGGCCCGACGTCGCGCTCGTCGACCTGCGGATGCCCGTGCTGGACGGGGTGTCCGCCACCACCGAGATCCTCGCCCGCCGCACCGGCACCCGCGTGCTGATCCTCACCACCTACGACACCGACGAGGAGATCGAGCGCGCCGTGGAGGCCGGCGCCGTCGGCTACCTGCTCAAGGACGCCACCCGCGAGCAGCTCGCCGACGCGGTGCGCGCCGCCGCGCGCGGCGAGACCGTCCTCGCCCCGCGCGTCGCGCAGCGGCTCGTCGCGCGGATGCGGCAGCCCGCGCCCGTCGCGCTCACCGCCCGGGAGGCGGAGGTGCTGAACGCGGTCGCGGACGGGCTGTCCAACGCCGAGATCGGGCGGCGGCTCGTCATCGCGGAGGCGACCGTGAAGACGCACCTGCTGCGCGTGTTCGCCAAGCTCGACGTCGGCGACCGCACCCGCGCCGTCGTCGTCGCCCTGGAACGCGGCCTGATCAAGCGCTGACCTGGTTGATCAGGCGCAGGCCGCGGTGATCAGGCGCCGACCGGACAGATCAGGCGCAGGCCGGGGTGATCAGGCGCCGACCGGCCAGATGTCCGTGAGCGGCACGCCGAGGGCGGCCAGCATCCGCCGGAGGAGGGGCAGCGACAGGCCCATCACCGTGCCGGGATCGCCGTCGATGCCGTCGATGAACCAGGCGCCACGCCCCTCCAGCGTGAACGCGCCCGCGACGTGCAGCGGCTCGCCCGTGGCGACGTACGCGGCGATCTCCTCGGCGGACGGGTCGCCGAAGCGGATCCGGGTGCTCGCCACCTCCAGTGCGTCCCGCCCCGACGCCGTGTCGATCACGCAGTGCCCGGTGTGCAGGACGCCCGTCACGCCGCGCCGCTCCGTCCACCACGCGGCCGCCTCGTCCGCCGACCGGGGCTTCCCGAACGCGCGGCCGTCCACCTCCAGCAGCGAGTCGCAGCCGATCACGATCGCGTCCGCGACGCCGCCCGCGACCGCGCCCGCCTTCTCCTTCGCCAGCGCGCGCGCCAGCCCCGCGACCGAGCCCGCCGCGATCTTCGACTCGTCGACGCCGCTGACGATCACCTCCGGGTCGGCACCCGCCTCCCGCAGGATCCGCAACCGCGCCGTCGACGCCGACGCCAGCACCACCTTCCGCATCAGGCCACAGTAGCGATCAGCCGCGCCGCCTCGGGGGCCTGCCGGACGCCCGCCCGGTAGCACTCCGCCCACCGGGTCACGTCGCCGACGTCGCCGCCGAACGCCTCCAGCGCCGCCGCGTCCGGGACGATCCGCACGTCGCCCCCCGACCCGTCCGACATGTGCGCGATCGGCTCGACCAGCACGACCTTGCCCGCGTCCCTCGCCAGCCACGGCCACGCGCCGCCGCCGAACGCGCCGTCCATGTAGAGCCGCCCATCGATCTCGACCGGACGGGCGTGACCGGGCGCCGCGCTGCTCGCCGCGACCGCCGCCGACAGCGGCACGCCGCTCGCCCGGTCCCACACGACCGGCTCGCCGGACGCCACGTCCACCGCCGTGATCAGCAGCCGGCCCTCCGGCCACGCGTCCGTCCCGACGAGGAACTCCATCCGCCTGCGGTGCCACTCGGCGGGCAGCGCCTCGACCTCCGCCGCCAGCCGCCCGACCCGCCGGCGCGCCTCGTCCGGCTCCAGCGCCGGATCGCGCATCAGCCCGAACACCCGCTCCATCACCGCCGGGTCCCGCGCCGGGCGCGGGCCGTTCGGCGGCGGCAGCTCCGCGACCGCCGCCAGGTCCCGGCCCGTCGCGATCATCGCGCCCGCGATCGCGCCCGCCGACGTGCCCACGATCGTCCCCGCGGCGGCCGGGTCGATCCCCACCTCCCGCAGCCCTGCGGCGAGGCCCGCGAGCCACGCCGTCCCGACCGGCCCGCCCGGCCCCAGCACCAGACCCCAGCTCATGCGCCCACTCCCTCTCCCGTCGAACGTCGTGCCGCCGACGCTACGGAGCGCGCGCCCGCCGGGCATCTGTCGGTCGACCGGTCCCGGCGCGGCGGCGCACAAGATTCTTGACATCAAGATATGGGCGCGGCATCATGTCTCTTGATGTCGAGACAAGCCGAGGCCGTGTGGGACCCCGCGCAGTACGGGGTCTACGGCGACGAGCGCGCCAGGCCGTTCACCGAACTGGTCGGCCGGCTCGGGCCGATCGAGCCCCGGCACGTCGTCGACCTCGGGTGCGGGAGCGGGGAGCTCACCGCGACCCTCGCGGGCCGCTGGCCCCGCGCGGTCGTGCGAGCCCTCGACTCTTCCCCCGAGATGATCGCCGCCGCCCGCGCCCACGCGATCCCCGGACGGCTCACCTTCGACGTCGCCGACGCCGCCGCCTGGCGGCCCGAGCATCCCGTCGACCTGATCGTCTCCAACGCCGTCCTGCAGTGGGTCCCCGAGCACCTCGACCTGCTGCCGCGCTGGATCGACGCCCTCACCCCCGGCGGGCGCCTCGCCTTCCAGGTCCCCGGCAACTTCGACGCGCCGAGCCACGTCCTGCTCCGCGAGCTCTGCCGGTCACCGCGCTGGCGCGACCGCCTCGCCGGCACCGTCCGCGAGGACCCCGTCCTCGACCCCGCCGGCTACCTCGACCGGCTCGCCCGCCTCGGCTGCGCCGTCGACGCCTGGGAGACCACCTACATGCAGGTCCTCACCGGCGACGACCCCGTCCTCGAATGGGTCAAGGGCACCGCGCTGCGCCCCGTCCTGTCCGCCCTCCCGCCCGGCGAGGCCGAGGAGTTCCTCACCGCCTACCGGGACCGGCTCCGCGACGCCTACCCCGCCCGCCCCTACGGCACCGTCTTCCCGTTCAGGAGAGTGTTCGTGATCGCAGCACGTCACGCCCCCTAGACGGGGTGCCGCCCGCCGGCCGAGGGAAGCGACTCGTTCCCCTGCGGTGTGCCAGCTCGGCCGGCGGGCGGCATCCAGGCCGCGCGGACGCGACCCGCACATGATCGCAGACCGCCCGGCCCGGCACCGAACCCCGGCTTCGCGACCCGATGCCGGCGACCCCTGCCGGCGGCCGCCCGGACGAACTCCGGACGGCCGCCGGCGTCCGTCCGCGAGGAGGCCCGCATGCTCACCGCCCTCCACCACGTCCAGCTCGCCGCCCCGCCCGGCAGCGAGGACGCCCTCCGCGCCTTCTACGGCGGCGTCCTCGGCCTCGAAGAGATCCCGAAGCCGCCCGAGCTCGCCAAGCGCGGCGGCGCCTGGTTCCGCGGCCCCGGGCTCGAACTCCACCTCGGCATCGAGCAGGACTTCCGTCCCGCCCGCAAGGCCCACCCCGGCCTGCTCACCGGCGACCTCGACGCCCTCGCCGACCGGCTCCGCGCCGCCGGCCACGACGTCCGCCCCGACGGCCTGTTCCCCGGCTACCGCCGCTTCTACGCCGACGACCCCGTCGGCAACCGCCTCGAATTCCTCCAGCCCGAGGACTGACCGCCCCCGGACGCACGAGACCGGCCGCACGCACCGCGCGCGACCGGCCCCGCGGACGGATCAGACAGACGGATGCGGGCTCGGGCTCGGGTCGACGAAGTCGGACTCCGCCTCCCGGCGGCTCCGCCGCTGCGCCTTCTCGGCCCGCGCCGCCGCCTTCTCCTCCGCCTTCTCCGCCTTCGCCGCCGCCTTCTCCGCGCGCTTCTCCGCGCGCTCCATCTCCTTGCGGCGCTGCCGCGGATCCAGCGACGGCTTCGGCTCCAGCCCCGCCAGTCCGTTCCACGCGAGGTTCACCACGTGCGCGGCGACCTCCTCCCGCTTCGGCTTGCGGACGTCCAGCCACCACTGGCCCGTCAGCGCCACCATGCCGACCAGGCTCTGCGCGTACAGCGGCGCGAACTTGTCGTCGTAGTCGTGCCGGTCGAACTCCTGCGCGAGGATGTACTCCACCTCGCCGGCGATCTCGCTGAGCAGGCTCGCGTAGCTGCCCGTCCCGGTCCCGCCGTGCGAGTCCCGCACGAGGATCCGGAACCCGTCCGGATGCCCCTCGATGTACTCCAGCAGCGCCAGCGCCGCCTTCTCCAGCTTGCTGCGGTAGTGGATCGCCGAGTTCAGCGCCTCGGTCACCAGGCTCAGCAGCCGCTCGAACTCGCGGTCGACGACGACCGCGTAGAGCCCCTCCTTGCCGCCGAAGTGCTCGTACACCACGGGCTTCGACACACCCGCGGCGGAGGCGATCTCCTCCACCGAGGTGCCGTCCAGGCCGCGCTCGGCGAACAGCGTACGGCCGATGTCGAGGAGCTGCTCGCGGCGTTCCTTGCCGGTCATCCGCTTTCTGCGGGGCCTGGGAGCGGGATCTGTCACGGGATCAATTGTGACGGTCAAGCCGCCTGCTTCGTGCGCTTCGCGGACAGCCTGTCGTCCTTCGGCCACCGGACGTCCCGCGCCCAGCCCACCTTCTCGAACGCCCAGATGATGCGCGCGCTGATGTCGACCTGCCCCTTCAGCACCCCGTGCCGCGCGCACGTCGGGTCGCAGTGGTGCAGGTTGTGCCACGACTCGCCGAGCGAGGGGATCGCCAGCCACCACACGTTGCGGGACTTGTCGCGGACCTCGAAGTCCTCCTTGCCGAACGTGTGGCAGATCGAGTTGATCGCCCACGTCACGTGGTGGACGAGCGTGATCCGCACGAACCCCGCCCAGAACAGCGCGGTGAAGAAGCCGAGCCACGACATCGTGATCAGCCCGCCGAGCGCGGCCGGCAGCAGGAACGACACCGCCACCAGCCCCGGGAAGGCCAGGTGGATCCGGGTGATGTCGCGGTCCTTGAGCAGGTCCTTGGCGAACCGCTGCTTGGACGTCTTGTTCGCGTCGAACAGCCAGCCGTAGTGCGCCCAGACCAGGCCCTTGGCGAGCGCCTTCCAGTCGTCCCCGAACCGCCACGGCGAGTGCGGGTCGAAGTCCTGGTCGGAGTGCTTGTGGTGGCGCCGGTGGTCGGCGACCCAGGTGATCACGGGCCCCTGGATGGCCATGCTCCCGGCCAGCGCCAGGAAGATCTTCAGCCCCCGGTTCGCCTTGAACGACCCGTGCGTGAAGTACCGGTGGTACCCCACGGTGATCCCTCCGGCGGACAGCACGTAGAACACGGCCGTGAGCGCGACGTCGGTCCAGCCGAGGAACCTGCCCCAGGCGAGCGGGACGGCCGCGAACAGGGCCAGGAACGGGACGCCGGTGAACACCGCGACGAGCGCGCGTTCGGCGTTGCCCTGCTGGTCGGGGGATAGTTCGGGACGCCGTTCGGGTCGGGGAGGAGCCATGGTCGGAGCCGTTGTCATGCGTCACCACTTCCTGCGACTAGGGGCTGCTTACTTACGCCAACGTAACCTACGGATCCGTAAGTTGGACAGGGACGGCCGGTAAAATCAGTGGGAATCTCTCTCATGGGCCACAAAACTCTCGTGCGAAACTCCACTGCCCGCCGCGGAAGGACGTCCCATGCCCCCGACCCTGGACGAGCGCTCCACCCGCGCCCACGCCTCCCTGACAGGCCTCTCCACCGCCGACGCCTTCGGTGACCAGTTCTTCGTCCTGGCCAACCGGCAGGTGTCCGCGGAGACGGGTGTGCCGCCGGCGCCGTGGGGGTGGTCGGACGACACGGAGATGGCGTGCTCGGTAGTAGACGTTCTAAACCGATTCGGGCAAATCGACCAGGATGCACTGGCGCGGTCGTTCGCCGACCGGTTCGACGTCCACCGCCGCTACGGCGCCGGCGCCTTCGAGTTGCTGGAGCGCATCCGGGGCGGCGACCACTGGCACCGAGCCTCGCGGGAGCTGTTCGACGGCAAGGGCTCCTTCGGCAACGGCGCGGCGATGCGCGTCGCGCCCCTCGGCGCCTTCTTCGCGGACGACCTCGACCGCGCCGCGGCCCAAGCGGCCCTCTCCGCCGAGATCACCCACTCCCACGTCGAGGGGATCGCCGGTGCCGTGGCGGTGGCCGTCGCCGCCGCCTACGTCGCCTCCCAGAGGGACGCCAAGGTCGCTCCCAGAGACGTGATCGAGGTGGCGCTGGAGCACGTCACGATGGGGGAGTACGTGAGGCGCGGCCTGAAGCGGTCGATGCGCCTGCTGTCCAAGTCCCCGCGGGACGCCGCCTACGAGCTGGGCAACGGCAACCGCATCTCGGCGCAGGACACCGTGCCGTACGCGCTGTGGGCGGCGGCCACCAGGCTCACCGACTACGAGGCGGCGGTGCGCGCGTGCGTGATGGTCGGCGGCGACATGGACACCACGTCCGCGATCGTCGGCGGGATCGTGGCCGCCCATCTCGGCGCCGAGGCCGTCCCCGCCTCCTGGTTGGAGGCCCGCGAACCCCTGCCCGGCTGGCTCGGCCGGTAAAGTCCTGCGGGCGAGGGAAAGCCGTGGGGACCCCGTGGGTCCACTCGGTATCGTTGATCCCGCGCGAGTCGACACTCTCGTGCAGAGAGGTTCGAAACGCCCATCCCGGGTCGTCTAGGGGCAGGACAACTGATTTTGGTTCAGTCAACGGAGGTTCGATTCCTCCCCCGGGAGCCTGTTTGGCTGGATTGCCGTCTTTTGGGGCGTCTGTCCTGGTGAGGTGGCCCGCGGGGTGACCCGCGCCCGGCGGGCGGTATCCTTCCGGTGTCGGGTGCGCTCCGGCCTGCCATGCCCTGATGTCGCAGGTGGGCGCGCTCGCAGCCGATCCCGTCCGCGATGCCGAGGAGCCTCCTAGTGAGCGCCAACAGCCCGGCCGCCGTCATCGTTCTCGCCGCGGGCGAGGGCACGCGCATGAAGTCCCGCACCCTGAAGGTCCTGCACGAGCTGGGCGGGCGCGCGATGCTCGGCCACGTGCTCGCCGCCGCCCGCGAGCTGGAGCCGCGGCGGATCGTCGCGGTCGTCGGGCACCGCCGCGAGCAGGCCGTCGCCTACCTGGGCGAGCACGCGCCGGACGTGGAACCCGTCGTCCAGGAGGTCCAGGGCGGGACGGGGCACGCCGTCCGGATGGCGCTGGAGCAGACCGGCTCGCTCGACGGCACCGTCGTCGTGACCAACGGAGACCACCCGCTGCTGCGCGGCGAGACGCTCGCCGCGCTCGTGCGGACGCACGAGACCGCGGGCAACGCGGTCACCGTCCTGACGACGGAGATGCCCGACGCGACCGGGTACGGGCGGATGATCCGGGCCGCCGACGGCAGCGTCGAGGCGATCGTCGAGCACAAGGACGCCACCGAGGCGCAGCGCGCCGTCACCGAGATCAACGTCGGCATGTACGCCTTCGACGGGACCCTGCTGGAGGACGCGCTCAAGCGGGTGACCACCGACAACGCCGGCGGCGAGGAGTACCTCACCGACGTCGTGGCGATCCTGCGCGGCGACGGCCACCGCGCCGGCGCGCACCTGGTCGCCGACTGGGCCGAGACCCAGGGCGTCAACGACCGCGTCCAGCTCGCCCAGGCGCGGCGGCAGCTGAACGACCGGATCCTGGAGGCCCACATGCGGGCCGGGGTGACGATCGTGGATCCGGCGTCCACCTGGATCGACGTGGACGTCACCGCGGAACCGGACGCCGTCGTCCACCCCGGGACGCAGCTGCACGGCCGCACCCACCTGGAGGCGGGCGCCAGCGTCGGCCCGAACTGCACCCTGACCGACACCCGGGTCGGCGCGGACGCGTCCGTGGTGAACGCGGTGTGCGTCGAGGCGGAGATCGGCCCGGACGCGTCCGTCGGCCCGTTCGCCTACCTGCGGCCCGGCACCCGGCTCGCCCGCAAGGGCAAGATCGGCACCTACGTCGAGACCAAGAACGCCGACATCGGCGAGGGCACCAAGGTGCCGCATCTCACCTACGTCGGCGACGCCGAGATCGGCGACCACTCCAACATCGGCGCGAGCTCGGTGTTCGTGAACTACGACGGTGTCCAGAAGCACCGCAGCGTGATCGGCTCCCATGTGAAGGTCGGCAGCGACAACATGATCGTCGCGCCGGTGACGGTCGGCGACGGCGCCTACACCGCCGCCGGCTCGGTGATCATCCAGGACGTCCCGCCGGGCGCGATGGCGGTCGCGCGGGCGCGGCAGCGCAACGTCGAGGGCTGGGTCGAGCGCAGGCGGCCCGGCACGCCCGCGGCGGAGGCGGCGGAAGCGGCGCGGCGCGCCGCCGAAGGCGGGGACGACCCCGCCTGACGGCCCGCGCCGGCGACCCGGCGCGCCCATGACTGCCCCGCCCCGCGGCGGGGAGGTGGAGGACAGCGGCGTCCCCCACGGACAAAAGACGACCGGGCATCACGGAGGGGACTCTTGTGGTGCCCGGGGAGTGGGGACGACAACCCACATGAGTGCACAGTTCCATTGAGGGGGAGTTGTCAGAGGTGAGTGGGATCAAAGCGAGCGGTCAGAAGAAGCTGATGCTCTTCACCGGCCGAGCCCACCCGGACCTGGCCAAGGAGGTCGCCGACAACCTCCACGTCGACCTGACGCCGACGTCCGCGTACGACTTCGCCAACGGTGAGACGTTCGTGCGGTTCCTGGAGTCCGTCCGCGGCTCCGACGCCTTCGTGATCCAGAGCCACACGGCTCCCATCAACCAGTGGATCATGGAGCAGCTGATCATGGTGGACGCGCTCAAGCGGGCGTCCGCCAAGCGGATCACGGTCGTCGCGCCGTTCTTCGGCTACGCCCGCCAGGACAAGAAGCACCGCGGCCGCGAACCCATCTCGGCGCGGCTGATGGCCGACCTGTTCAAGACCGCCGGCGCCGACCGGCTGATCACCGTCGACCTGCACACCGCGCAGATCCAGGGCTTCTTCGACGGCCCCGTCGACCACCTGTTCGCGCTGGACCTGCTCGCCCACCACTTCGAGAGCCGCCTCGACACCTCCCGCGTGACCGTCGTCGCGCCGGACGCGGGCCGGGTCCGGGTGACCGAGCGCTGGTCGGACCGGCTCGGCGGCGTCCCCATGGCCATCATCCACAAGAAGCGCGACCCCGACGTCGCCAACGAGGTCAAGGTCTTCGACGTCGTCGGCGAGGTCAAGGGCCGCACCTGCGTCGTCGTCGACGACATGATCGACACCGGCGGGACGATCGTGAAGGCCGCCGACGCGCTGTTCGACCACGGCGCCGACAAGGTCGTCGTCGCCGCCACCCACGGCGTCCTGTCCGGCCCCGCCGTCGACCGGCTGAAGAACTCCCGGATCTCCGAGGTCGTCCTCACCAACACCCTGCCCATCCCCGAGGACAAGCAGTTCGACAAGCTGACCGTCCTGTCGATCGCCCCGCTGATCGCCCGCGCGATCAACGAGGTCTTCAGCGACGGCTCCGTCACCAGCCTCTTCGGCGGACATAGTTAGTTTTGCTTTGTCCTCGGCGGTCGGGCCCTGGGGGCCCTCCCTTCAACGGACAAAGCGTGCGATCGCTGCATCGCTCCGGCTCGGCCCTGGGGGCCTCGCTGCGCGATCGGATTCTCGCTTCGCTCGAATCCGGCTTCGCTCGCGATCGCGACGGTTCGGGTCGTTGCGTGGCCGGGGTGCCGGCTGAGGTCGGCGGGTCTGGTCATCGGCTGAGGTCGTCGGTCACGGTGGCTGAGGTTGTCGGCATCGGTCCTCGGCTGGGTTCTTCTTGACGGCTCGGGGTGGTGGGAACGGGGTCGGGGGGACGATCGTCTTTCCGGGTGAGGGTGCCGTTCGTGTCCGGCTCGGCCGGGTCGTGGACGTTTCGGAAGGGCCCCCGCGGCGGGTCGTCGCGGGGGCGATGGCGTTGCGCGTGGAAACGATCGGCTAGACTTCTTGAATCCGCGTATGCCCCGGGTCGTCAGTGCGGCTCCGTTCAGGTCCGTACTCCCCGGGTAACGCAAAGAATCTTCGAGGCGCCTGACGCATCGAGCTACGCCTGATTCGCTCTGTCCGTAGCGGACGTCCTTCGGGACGGCCGTGGATCGCAACAACGAGGAGTTTTCGCCGTGTCCGAGGTACGCATCGCCGCCGAGCCGCGCACCGAGTTCGGTAAGGGTGCCGCGCGGCGCACCCGCCGGGCCGGCAAGGTGCCCGCCGTCCTCTACGGTCACGGCACCGACCCGCAGCACATCACGCTGCCGGGGCACGAGCTGATGCTCGCGCTGAAGACCCCGAACGTGCTGCTGACCATCGAGGGCGTCGGCAGCGGCTCCGAGCTCGCGCTGCCCAAGGACGTGCAGCGCGACCCCATCAAGGGCTTCCTGGAGCACGTCGACCTGCTGCTGGTCAAGCGCGGTGAGAAGGTCACCGTCGACCTGCCGGTGAACGTGGTCGGCGACGTCGTCGCCGGCGGCGTCGTGCAGCAGGAGCTCGTCCAGGTCTCGGTGGAGACCGAGGCGACGCACATCCCCGAGTCGGTGGAGCTGTCCATCGAGGGCGTCGAGGTCGGCACGCAGCTGCTCGCCAAGGACCTGAAGCTGCCGTCGGGCACCACGCTGGCGGTCGACGAGGAGGCGCTGATCCTGCAGATCGCCGACGCGTCGGCGTCCGCGGGCGACACCGAGACCGAGGCCGAGGCGGAGGCCGCCGAAGCCGCCGAGGCCGCGGCCGCGGAGGCCGCCGCCGAGGGCGAGGCGGAGGAGTCCGCCGAGTAGCATCGCGGAACGGCGAAACCGACGAACGGCCCCCGCAGGCGCGCCTGCGGGGGTCTTCGGCTGTGAGGAGATCGGGTGAGCGCGGACGTCTGGCTGGTGGTCGGCCTGGGCAATCCGGGGCCGTCGTACGCCGGCAACCGGCACAACGCCGGGTTCATGGTGCTGGACCTGCTGGCCGGACGGGCGGGCGGCAAGTTCAAGGCGCACAAGGGCCGGGCCGACGTGCTGGAAGGCCGGCTCGCGGGCGTGCGGGCCGTGCTGGCGAAGCCGCGGACGTACATGAACGAGTCGGGCGGCCCGGTGAAGGGGCTGCGGGACTTCTACAAGGTGCCGGTGGAGCGGCTGATCGTCGTCCACGACGAGCTGGACATCCCGTTCGGGGCGCTGCGGCTGAAGCGCGGCGGCGGTGACAACGGTCACAACGGGCTGCGGTCGATCACGAAGTCGCTGGGCGACAAGGAGTACCTGCGGGTCAGGTTCGGGGTGGGGCGGCCGCCCGGGCGGATGGACGCCGCAGCGTACGTGCTGAAGGACTTCTCGGCTGCGGAGCGGAAGGTGCTGGACCTGGAGGTCGACCGGGCGGCGGACGCGGTGGAGTCGCTCCTGACCGGCGGCCTGGAGGCGGCGCAGAACGCCTACCACGCGGGCTGATTCCGCGGCGCGGCGAGCGTCTTCGGGGGATCGGCCGGATGCGGCCCGTGGTGGGGTGAACACGGCGGGACGATCGTAAAATTCTGCGCGGATGAGGTTCACGGTTTATGTGAACCTTGAGCGCTGTTCAACCGTCTCTGGGGTGGATCGAGCTTTTCGGGGCGCGCGTTACATGGGTTGGGTGAGGTCGTATGGCCGTCGTTGACAAGGTTCAGGCCGAGTCACCGATCCGCCACGAGCAACGTCGCCCGGATGCGCAGAGCTGGAGTGGATGGTACCGCCGGTTCGCCGGCGGGCTCGATTTCTTCAGCATGCTGGCGGCCGGGGTGATCGCGTTCGTGCTCCGCTTCCCTGGTGTGCCGAGCGATCCGACGGCGCCGTACGTCGCGTTGACGGTGGCGCTGCCGGTGCTGTGGATCCCGATGCTGGCGCTGTGCCGGGCGTACCAGCCGCGGTACATCGGCGTCGGCTACGAGGAGTTCAAGGGCGTCCTGCGCGCGGGGTTCATCTTCACCGCGACGCTGGCGATCCTGGCGTACGCCACCAAGACGGAGGTGGCGCGCGGGTACGTCGTGATGGCGATGCCGCTCGGCACGTTCCTGGACCTGGTCGCTCGGTACCGGCTGCGCAAGTGGCTGCACCGCAAGCGCTGGAACGGCGAGTGCATGCGGCGGGTGGTGGCGGTGGGGCACCGCACGTCCGTCGCGGACCTGATCCGGCTGCTGCGGCAGAAGCGGTACCACGGGATGGACATCGTGGCGGTGTGCCTGCCGCCGGCGCTCGCGTCCGGCGAGGACGCGGTCCACGAGATCGAGGGCGTGCCGGTGCTCGGCGACTTCGGGCAGACCGCGGCGGTCGCGGAGCGGATCGGCGCGGACTCGGTGGCGGTGCTGGCGTGCCCGGAGATGGACGGGGTGGCGCTGCGCCGGCTGGCGTGGCAGATCGAGCGCGACGACGTGGAGCTGGTGGTCGCGCCGGCGCTGATGGACGTGACGGGCCCGCGGATCTCGATCCGTCCGGTGTCGGGGCTGCCGCTGCTGCACGTGGAGCACCCGGAGCTGGACGGCGGCCGGCGGGTGCTGAAGGGGCTGTTCGACCGGACGGCGGCGCTGACGGGACTGCTGCTGCTGAGCCCGCTGATGCTGGTGGTCGCGTTCCTGATCAAGGTGACGAGCGCGGGCCCGGTGATGTTCAGGCAGGTCCGGGTGGGGCGCGGCGGCCGCGAGTTCACGGTGCTGAAGTTCCGCACGATGGTGCAGGACGCGGAGGCGCGCAAGAACGCGCTGATGGAGCACAACGAGAACGACGGCGTGCTGTTCAAGATCCGGGAGGATCCGCGGATCACGAAGGTGGGGCGGTGGCTGCGCCGGTACTCGCTGGACGAGCTGCCGCAGCTGTTCAACGTGGTGCGGGGCGACATGTCGCTGGTGGGGCCGCGTCCGCCGCTGCCGGAGGAGGTCGCGCAGTACGGCGGCGACGTGTACCGGCGGCTGGTGGTGAAGCCGGGGCTGACCGGGCTGTGGCAGGTCAGCGGCCGGTCGGACCTGACGTGGGACGAGTCGGTCCGGCTCGACCTGCGGTACGTGGACAACTGGTCGCTGGCGCTGGACCTGCAGATCATGTGGAAGACGTGGTCGGCGGTGTTCCGCGGCTCCGGCGCGTACTAGCCGCGGCGCGCCGCCGTCAGCCCGGTCTCGCCAGGTGGGACGTGACCCTGGCACCGGGCGGCGTGGGGTATGCATGAGAAAGTAGACCGGGCAGACCAGTCGAGTCGGGAATGTGATCAACGGATGACCGAGAGAGCGGCGGCGGACGACCACGCGCTGGCGGCGGAGCTCGCCGCGGCGGCGGGGCGGCTGCTGCTGGGCGTGCGGGACGAGGTGGGCTTCGCCGACGGGCGCGCCCTGAAGGACACCGGCGACCTGCGGTCGCACGAGTACCTGATGGCGGCGCTGGCGGAGCGCTGTCCCGGCGACGCCGTGCTCTCGGAGGAGGGCCGCTCGTCCGTGGCGGGCAAGCGCTCCCAGGGCGACGACCGGGCCCCGACGCGCAACACCGGGGAGGCGGAGCGGCTGTCGGCGTCCCGCGTGTGGATCATCGATCCGCTGGACGGGACCCGGGAGTTCTCCGAGGAGGGCCGCCGCGACTGGGCCGTCCACGTGGCGCTGTGGGAGCGGGACGCGGCGGGCGCGGCGCGGCTGTCGGCGGGCGCGGTGGCGCTGCCGGCGCAGGGCCTGACGCTGCGGACCGACGCGACGGGCGGCGCGTCGCTCGTCCGCGACGACGCCGGCGAGCCCGACCCGGTGACGGCGGGCAGCGACGCCGCGCGCCGCGGCCTGCCGCGGGAGGTGCCGCTGCACGCGCCGGCGCCGGACGCGGGCAAGCTGCGGATCGCGGTGAGCCGGACGCGGCCGCCGGAGTTCGTGCAGCGGCTCGCGGAGAGGCTGGACCTGGACGTGGAGCTGGTGCCGATCGGGTCGGCGGGCGCGAAGATCTCCGCGGTGCTGCTCGGCGAGGTGGACGCCTACGTGCACGCGGGCGGCCAGTACGAGTGGGACTCGGCGGCGCCGGCGGCGGTGGCGCTGGCGGCGGGCGCGCACGCGTCGCGCATCGACGGCGCTCCGCTGGAGTACAACCGGAAGGACCCGAGGCTGCCGGATATCCTGGTGTGCCATCCCGTGTCGGCGTCGACGCTGCTGACCGGCATCGGAGAAGTGAGCGACAGCCTGCCCGGCTGAACCGCCCCTCGCCGGGCGGGATTGATCGGCGGCGGGCCGACGTTCGATCCGGTGGGAAGCGCGGGCGCCCGTCCCGCGCCACCGGTTGCATCTGCCAGAACAGCGTGGAGAGAGCCCTAGACCATGCAGCGTTGCGATTACCTGCTGTCCCAGCTAGACGTCCTCGAGGCCGAGTCGATCCATATCTTCCGGGAGGTGGCGGCCGAGTTCGAGCGGCCCGTCCTGCTGTTCTCGGGCGGCAAGGACAGCATCGTGATGCTGCGCCTGGCCCAGAAGGCGTTCTGGCCCGCGCCGATCCCGTTCCCGGTGATGCACGTCGACACCGGGCACAACTTCCCCGAGGTGATGGAGTTCCGCGACCGGCGGGTCGCCGAGCTGGGCGTCCGGCTGATCGTGGCGTCGGTGCAGGACGCGATCGACTCCGGCCGGGTGGTGGAGCAGAAGGGGCGGCGCGCGTCGCGGAACCGGCTGCAGATCACACCGCTGCTGGACGCGATCGAGGAGCACGGGTTCGACGCGGCGTTCGGCGGTGCGCGCCGCGACGAGGAGAAGGCGCGCGCGAAGGAGCGCGTGGTGTCGTTCCGGGACGAGTTCGGGCAGTGGGATCCGAAGAACCAGCGTCCGGAGCTGTGGAACCTGTTCAACACGCGGATCACGCAGGGCGAGCACGTCCGGGTGTTCCCGCTGTCGAACTGGACGGAACTGGACATCTGGGACTACGTGCGGCGCGAGGAGCTGGAGCTGCCGCCGATCTACTTCGCGCACACGCGGCGGGTGTTCGAGCGCGACGGGCTGCTGCTGGACGCCGAGACGGGGTTCGCGAACCGCGGCGACGACGAGCCGGAGTTCGAGGCGTCCGTCCGGTACCGGACGGTCGGCGACGCGTCCTGCACCGGCGCGGTGAAGTCGAACGCCGCGTCGCTGGAAGAGGTGATCGCGGAGATCGCCGCGACGCGGATCACCGAGCGCGGCCAGACCCGCGCCGACGACCGCACCAGCGAGGCCGCCATGGAGGACCGCAAGAAGGAGGGCTACTTCTAATGGCCAGCACGATCGAGCCCGCCGAGAGCGCGTCCGCCAAGACGATGGATCTGCTGCGCTTCGCGACCGCCGGCAGCGTCGACGACGGCAAGTCCACCCTGATCGGGCGGCTGCTGTTCGACTCCAAGTCGATCTTCGAGGACCAGCTGGAGTCGGTCGAGAAGACCAGCGTCGACCGCGGCGAGGAGTACACCAACCTCGCGCTGCTCACCGACGGCCTGCGCGCCGAGCGGGAGCAGGGCATCACCATCGACGTGGCGTACCGCTACTTCGCGACGCCGCGCCGCAAGTTCATCATCGCCGACACCCCCGGGCACATCCAGTACACCCGGAACATGGTGACGGGCGCGTCCACCGCCGACCTCGCGATCATCCTGGTGGACGCCCGCAAGGGGATCCTGGAGCAGTCCCGGCGGCACGCGTTCCTGACCACGCTGCTGCAGGTCCCGCACCTGGTCGTGGCGATCAACAAGATGGACCTCGTCGACTACGACCAGGCCGTCTACGAGCGGATCGTCGACGAGTTCACCGCGTTCGCCTCCAAGCTGGAGGTGACGGACCTGACGTTCATCCCGATCTCGGCGCTGCACGGCGACAACGTCGTCGAGCGCAGCGTGAACATGCCGTGGTACGACGGGTCGTCGCTGCTCCACCACCTGGAGCACGTGCACATCGCCTCGGACCGCAACCTGATCGACGTCCGGTTCCCGGTGCAGTACGTCATCCGGCCGCACGCCTCCACCGACCCCGAGCTGCACGACTACCGCGGCTACGCCGGGCAGGTCGCGGGCGGCGTGCTGAAGCCGGGCGACGAGGTGGTGCACCTGCCGTCCGGGCTGACCACGACGATCACGCACATCGACGGCCCGAACGGGCCGGTCGACGAGGCGTACGCGCCGATGTCGGTGACGCTGCGGCTCGCCGACGACATCGACATCTCCCGCGGCGACATGATCGCGCGCCCGCACAACCGGCCGGAGGCCGCGCAGGACCTCGACGCGATGGTGTGCTGGATGACCCCGGACCGGGTCCTCACCCCGCGCACCAAGCTCGTCATCAAGCACACCACCCGCACCGCGAAGGCGCTGGTGAAGGACCTGCACTACCGGCTGGACGTCAACACGCTGCACCGCGACGACCAGGCGGAGGGCCTCGGGCTGAACGAGATCGGCCGGATCTCGCTGCGGGTGACGCAGCCGCTGTTCGTCGACGACTACAACCGCAACCGGCTGACCGGCGGGTTCATCCTGATCGACGAGGCCACCAACAACACCGTCGGCGCCGGGATGATCACCGGCGCCCGATAAGCACCCCTTTGGAGCCCCCCGTGCACCTGCCCGCCCCCCAGGGCCCGACCTCCGCCGTCGCGCCGTGAAGGCCCTCGTGCTGGCGGGCGGGGCCGGGTCCCGGCTCCGCCCCATCACCCACACCTCGGCGAAGCAGCTCGTCCCCGTCGCGAACAAGCCCGTCCTCTTCTACGGCCTGGAGGCGATCCGGGACGCCGGGATCCGCGAGGTCGGCATCGTCGTCGGCGACACCGAGGCGGAGATCCGCGGCGCCGTCGGCGACGGCTCGGCGTTCGGCCTCGACGTGACGTACCTGCGCCAGGACGCCCCGCGCGGGCTGGCGCACGCCGTCCTCATCGCCCGCGAGTACCTCGGCGGCGACGACTTCGTCATGTACCTCGGCGACAACTTCATCGTCGGCGGCATCGACGGCCTCGTCGACCGGTTCCGCGCGGACCGCCCGCAGGCGCAGATCATGCTGACGCACGTCTCCGACCCGCGCGCGTTCGGCGTCGCCGAGCTCGACGGCGCGGGCCGCGTCGTCGCGCTGGAGGAGAAGCCGGAGTTCCCGAAGAGCGACCTGGCGCTGGTCGGGGTGTACCTGTTCAGCGCGGCGGTGCACGAGGCGGTCGCGGAGCTGAAACCGTCCGCGCGCGGCGAGCTGGAGATCACCGACGCGATCCAGTGGCTGATCGACCACGGCCACCGGGTCGAGTCCACGGTGATCACCGGCTACTGGAAGGACACCGGCAACGTCACCGACATGCTGGAGGTCAACCGGCTCGTCCTGGAGGGCGTCGAACCTCATGTGGAGGGCGAGGTGGACGGGGCCAGCGAGCTGATCGGCCGGGTCGTGGTCGAGGCGGGCGCGCGCGTCGCGGGGTCCCGCGTCGTCGGCCCGGTCATCGTCGGCGCCGGCTCGGTCGTCCGCGACTCCTACGTCGGCCCGTTCACCTCCATCGACCGCGACTGCGCGGTCCTGGACAGCGAGATCGAGTACTCGATCGTGCTGCGCGGCGCGTCCATCGACGGCGTCGGCCGCATCGAGTGCTCGCTGATCGGCCGCGAGGCCGAGGTCACCCCCGCCCCCCGCGTGCCGAAGGCGCACCGCCTCGTCCTGGGAGATCACAGCAAAGTGCAGATCAGCAATTGACCGGCATTCCCCTCGTGGAAGGGGAGTCCGGCGGTCACCCGCCGGGTTTCCTGTTTCATCACCGCTCGCCCGCCGGGAAGAACTTCCGTTGAGGTCTTACAGCAGCTCCGCAGGCGTTTCGCCTCTCCGCCGGCCCGGCGGCGAGGATGTTCCGCGCGGCGTTGACGTCCCGGTCGTGAAGGGCGTCGCAGGCGGCGCACCTCCACTCGCGGACTGCCAGGGGCATCATGGAAGCCCGGTGCCCGCAGGCACTGCACAGCTTGCTGGACGGGAACCAACGGTCGACCACGACCAGTTCGCGTCCGTACCAGTCGGCCTTGTACTCCAGCATCGAGCGCAACTGGCGCCAGCCCGAATCGGCGATGGCGCGGGCCAGCGACGGGTTCTTGAGCATGTTCCCCACGCCCAGGTCCTCGATCACGACCGCTTGGTTCTCGCGGACGAGCCGAGTCGAGAGCTTGTGCAGGAAATCGCGCCGCCGGTCGGCGATCCGAGCATGGACGCGCGCGACGCGCCGCCGGGCCCTGGCGCGGTTGGCCGAGCCCGGACGCTTCCGGAAAAGGCTCTGCTGAGCTTTGGCGAGTCGCTTCCGGTCACGATCCCCGAATCGCGGATTGGTGATCTTTTCGCCGGTGGAAAGGGTCGCCAGCGACGTGATGCCGAAGTCCACGCCGGTGCGCTGCCCAGTGGGGGGCAGGGGTGTGACGCGGTCCTCGCACAGCAGGGACACGAACCACCGCCCCGCCGGGTCGCGTGTGACCGTGACCGTAGACGGCGTCGCCCCGTCGGGAAGCGGACGCGACCAGACGACACGGAGCGGCGCGTCCATCCTGGCGAGCGTCAGTTCACCGTTCCGGTAGGCGAACGCCGACCTGGTGAACTCGGCCGTCGCCTTGCTCTTCTTCCTCGATTTGAAGGCCGGATGGCGTGCGCGTTTCGAGAAGAAGTTGGTGAACGCCTTTTGCAGATGCCGCACGGCCTGCTGAAGCGGAACCGAGGAGACCTCCGCCAAGAAGTCGAATCTTGGTTCGCGTTTCCACTGTGTGAGCATCGCCGACGCCTCCTTGAAGCCGAGATGGCGTCCCTCGGCGCGGAAGACCCGGATGTGCTCCTCCAGGGCCTTGTTGTAGACGAGGCGGACACAGCCGAACGTCCGTGCAAGCTGCGTGGCTTGGTGAAGGGTCGGATAGCAGCGGTACTTGAACGCCCGCTTCACGGTCCGAGGCATGGAACGGACTGTAGCGGTTCGATTGCTCAGCGTCGTGCATTTGTTCGAAGTTCCGTGCGCACGCTGCCCCGATGACGGAAGGGCGGATGTCCAAGTGAGGAGTCAGATGGACATGGCGGCTGGCCGACCCCCGCGGGTGCTGGTGACGGGTGGGGCCGGGTTCATTGGGTCGCAGTATGTGCGGGACCTGGCGTCCGGGGCGTTTCCCGCGTGGGCGGGCGCCGAGATCACCGTGCTGGACAAGCTGACCTATGCCGGGAACCTCGCGAACCTGGAGCCCGTCGAGGGGCGGTTCACGTTCGTGCACGGCGACATCTGCGACGGGGAGTTGCTCGCGGAGCTGGTGCCGGGGCATGACGTCGTGCTGAACTTCGCGGCCGAGTCGCATGTGGACCGGTCGATCGCCAGCGGCGCGGAGTTCGCGCGGACGAACGTGCTGGGCGTCCAGGCGCTGATGCAGGCGTGCCTGGACGCGGGGACGCCGCGGGTGGTGCAGGTGTCCACCGACGAGGTGTACGGCAGCATCGACGAGGGCTCCTGGGACGAGGAGGCGCCGCTCGCGCCGAACTCGCCGTACTCGGCGGCGAAGGCGGGCGGCGACATGATGGCGCGGGCCTACGCGCGCACACACGGGCTGCCCGTCAGCATCACCCGCTGCGGCAACAACTACGGGCCGTACCAGTACCCGGAGAAGGTCATCCCGCTGTTCGCCACGAACCTGATGGACGGCCATACGGTGCCGCTGTACGGGGACGGCGGGAACGTCCGCGACTGGATCCACGCCGCCGACCACTGCCGCGGCATCCAGGTGGTCGCCGAGCGCGGCGAGCCCGGCGAGGTGTACCACATCGCGGGCACGGCGGAGCTGACGAACCTGGAGCTGACGGGGCGGCTGCTGGACGCGGTCGGCGCCGGCTGGGACAGGGTCGAGCGTGTCGAGGACCGCAAGGGCCACGACCGCCGGTACTCGCTGTCGGACGCGAAGCTGCGGGCGCTCGGGTACGCGCCGCAGGTCGCGTTCGAGGACGGCCTGGCCGAGACGGTCCGCTGGTACGAGGAGAACCGCGCCTGGTGGGAGCCGCTGAAGAAGCGGTCGGAGGACGCGGCGTGACGTGGCTCGTCACCGGTGCGGGCGGGATGCTCGGCACCGACCTCGTCGCGCGTCTCGACGACGTGGTGGCGCCGGGACGCGCCGAGCTGGACCTGACCGACGCGGACGCGGTCCGCGAGGCGCTGCGGCGGCACCGGCCCGACACCGTGGTGAACTGCGCCGCCTGGACGGCCGTCGACGACGCGGAGACCAGCGAGGACGCGGCGCTGGCCGTCAACGGCACGGCGGTCGGGGCGCTCGTCGCGGGATGCGCGGAGATCGGCGCGAAGCTCGTCCAGGTCTCCACCGACTACGTGTTCGACGGCACCGCCACCGAGCCGTACCCGGAGGACGCGCCGACCGCCCCCGTCAACGCCTACGGCCGCACGAAGCTCGCCGGCGAGACGGCGGTGCTCGGCTACGAGCGCGGCTACGTGGTGCGGACGGCCTGGCTGTACGGGGCGCACGGGCCCAGCTTCGTCCGGACGATGGCGCGGCTGGCGGGGGAGCGCGACACCGTCGAGGTGGTCGACGACCAGGCCGGGCAGCCGACCTGGACCGGCGACCTCGCCGACCGGATCATCGCGCTCGCCCGCGCGGACGCCCCTGCCGGGGCCTACCACGGCACGAACGCCGGCCGGACGACCTGGTACGGGCTGGCCCGCGAGGTGTTCGCGCTGCTCGGCCACGACCCGGCGCGGGTGCGGGCCACGACGAGCGAGAGGTTCGTGCGGCCCGCGCCGCGCCCGGCGTTCAGCGTCCTCGGGCACGGCCGGTGGGCGGCGTCGGGCCTGGCGCCCATGCGGGACTGGCGGGACGCCCTGCACGCCGCCTGGCCGTCCCTGACGGCCGCGTGGCCGGAGCGTCAGACCGGCAGCCCGAGCTTGGCGTAGTGGTCGAGGCAGTCCTGGTAGGACGGCAGGAGGCCGGTGTCGAGGGCCTCCTGGAGCGTCGGCGCCTCCGCGTCCTTGCCGGACAGGACGGGCTCGATGCCGGCGGGCCACTCGATGCCGATCTCGGGGTCGAGCGGGTGGACGCCGTGCTCGCGGCCCGGCGCGTAGGGCTCCGAGCACAGGTAGATGACCGTCGCGTCGTCCGTGAGCGCCATGAACGCGTGCCCGACGCCTTCCGCGACGTACAGGCAGCGGCGGGACTCGTCGTCCAGCCGGACACCCTCCCACTGCCCGAACGTGGGGGATCCGACGCGCAGGTCGACGACGACGTCGAGGATCGCGCCGCGCAGGCACGTCACGTACTTGGCCTGGCCGGGCGGGACGTCGGCGAAGTGCACGCCGCGCAGGGCGCCCCTGGACGACACCGAGCAGTTCGCCTGCGCCAGGTTCAGCCCGTGTCCCGTGACCGTCCGCAGCGCGTCGTCCCGGAACCACTCATGGAAAGATCCCCGCTGGTCACCGTGCACGCGGGGGGTGAAGGAGTAAGTACCTTTAATGCCGAGCGGATCCACATGCGCAAGAATGCCACACGATTCCCGGCAGAGATGGACGTCGAACTGTGAGAACGCATCCCCTCAGGCTCCGGTTCGCCGCGGGTGGCGCGGCGGCGGTGCTCGTGGTTCTGACAGGGCCCGAGGCGGTCGCGGAGGCGGCGCCGTCCCCGAGTCCCGCCGTGACGACCACGGCGGCGGCCCGCACCGCGTTCCGGCCCGCCGTGGCCGCGCCCGCGGCGATGGTCGCGGGCGTGCTGCATCCCGACATCTGGTGGACGGTCGCGTCCGGCACCGGAGGGGCGCGGCTGTTCGCGCTGGACGCGAAGGGCCGCACCCGCGCGACCTACACGCTGTCCGGCGCGGCGGCGGCGCGGTGGGACGCGATCACGATCGTGAAGAACGGGTCCGGGGAGTCGGGGCTGTTCGTCGGTGACCTGAGCGCCGGGCGGGCGGGGAGCCTGCTGCTGCACCGGGTCGCCGAGCCGAAGACGCTGACCGGCGGGACGCTGCCGGTCAAGACGTTCAAGCTGAAGTACCCGGACGGGGGGCACCGGGGCGCCGCGCTGCTGGCCGACCCGGCGGAGAGCCGGGTGTACATCATCACCCGGGACGCGGCGGCCGCGGCCGTGTTCGCGCTGCCCGGGGTGCTCGGCCCGGCGAACAACGCGCTGACCCGGCTGCGGACGCTGCCGTTCCCGGTGCGCGGCGGCGACTTCACCCGGGACGGCCGGGTGATCCTGAAGACGACCACGGACGTGCGGATCCTCGGCGGGATCCGGGACGACGCCGGGCAGGTCGTGAAGACGGCGGCGTCGCTGGCCGGGCACGCGTTCGGGGTGTCGTCGGACGGCCGGAAGGTGCTGGTGGCGGGGGCGGGCACCCGTCCGGTGTTCCGGACGGTGGCGCTGCCGGCGGCGAACGCGGCGACGGAGCCGGACGCGTCGGCGTCGCCGGCGACCGATGACACCTCCCCGGTGGCGTTCCCGTCCAAGTCCGGCATGCCGGGCGGGTTGATCGGGACGGGGGCGCTGGTCGGGCTGGTGGTGCTAGGGCTGCTCGGCGGCGCGTTCTATCTGCGCGGACGCCGTCACGGTGGTGCCTGACCAGCCGGCCGCGTCCACGACCGTCTCGGCGGGCGACCGCTGGACGGCGGGGAGCGGGTCGCCGCCCTGCCGGCGCAGCGTCTCCGCCCACGCGACGAGGATGAACAGCCACACCGACGACACGTTCGCGGGGGCGGCGAGCCCCTCGGTGGTCATGCTGTCGGTGAGGAAGCAGCCGAAGATCCCGAGCAGCATGCCGGCGTCGGCGCGCAGCGTCCGGTGCCGGCAGAGCGTCAGCAGCACGAACCCGAGCGTCAGCAGCAGCGCGGCGAACGCGACCGTGCCGACCACGCCGTTGTCGACGAGCGCGTTGATGAACGCGTTGTGGCCGCCGCCGAGGCCGATGCTGTCCAGGAACAGGCCGCGGGACGCGCCGAGGCCGCGGCCGAAGATCGGTTCCTCCCGGAACGCGTCCATCGCCAGCGACCACAGCTCGGTGCGGGAGTTCAGGGTGGCGAGCTGCTCGGTGGTCTCGCCGCGCGACACGAACGCGAGGATCTTGTCGGAGAACGCCAGGACCGCCAGCACGGCGACGGCGGCGCCCATCACGATCACATCGATCCGGCCCTTGGGGCCCCTCGCGGTGGCCAGCAGCACGAGCAGCCCGGCGGCGCAGCCGAGCGCCGCGCCGCGCGTCCCGGTGGCGACGAGCGCCCCCGTCAGGACCACCAGCGCCCCCGCGTAGACGACGGGGTGCCACAGCCGGTCCTCGGGCCGGTTCCACCGGATCAGGTAGCCGACGACCAGCAGGATCGCGACGGCGAGGTACACGCCCGCGATGACGGGGTGGACGTACAGCCAGTTGAACCGGGTCTCGGTGTGCAGCGTCCGGGGGAAGGGGTGCGCGACGCCGATCCCGACCGACACCAGCACGATCCCGACGAAGATGTGCGCGAGCTTGCGCAGGTCGGCGGGGGTGGCGCGGGTCGCGATGGTGTGCGCCACCAGCATCGTGATCATCAGCTGGACGCCGCGGACGAGGCCGAGCGACTTGAACGGCGACCACAGCGCGGAGAACGCCACGTACCCGCAGAACAGCCAGGCCGCGAGCAGCAGCCCGGTGGTGCGGCGGCGCGGCGCCCGCAGCCCGAACTTCCACACCAGGTACAGGGCGGCGGCGCCGTAGACCGCGATCTCGACCAGGACGGTCAGGTCGGCGCTGCCGCCGACGGCGTTGTCGACGTCGCGGCTGCGGAGCTTGTAGTCGCTGGCGAGCATCAGGGCGAGCGGCAGGGTGAACGCCCACCAGCCGGCGCTCGGCGCGGGCGGCCGGCGGCGCGGGAAGACGCCTTTGACGGTCATGAAGGCCCTCCCTGGCTGAGTCCGGCCGCCGCCGCGCCCTTCCGGGCTCGTTAAAGACGAGACCAAGAATACGGGCGCCGGGCCGGTAATCTGTCCGATGTGAATCGAGGGACTCTTCCCGGCCCGGTCGTCGCCGCGGGCCGCAGCATGATCCGTGGGTACGGGATGAGCACGGCGGCGCTGCGCCCCGGCCCCGACTTCCTGCTGATCGGGGCGAAGCGCGGGGGCTCCACCTCGCTCTACTACACGCTGCTGGAGCATCCGCAGGTGATGCCGCTGTTCCCGAACGCGCGGCTGCTGCCCAAGGACAACCACACCAAGGGCGTCCACTACTTCGATTCCCACTACGACAAGGGCGCCGCCTGGTACCGGTCGCACTTCCCCGCGTCCGCGCGGCGCGCCGGGAAGGTCGTGGGCGAGGGGTCGCCGTACTACCTGTTCCATCCGCTGGCGGCGGAGCGGGCCGGGCGGGACGTCCCGGACGCGAAGATCCTGCTGGTGCTGCGGGACCCGATCGAGCGGGCGTTCTCGCACTACCGGGAGCGGCGCCGGCAGAACGCCGAGGACCTGCCGTCGTTCGAGGAGGCCCTCGCCGCCGAGGCGGATCGGCTCGCCGGCGAGGAGGAGCGGATCATCGCCGGTCAGCCCGGCTACACCAGCTACGCGCACGAGCAGCAGTCGTACCGGGCGCAGGGCGAGTACGCCCCGCACCTGCGGCGCTGGATGAAGCACTTCCCGGCGGAGCAGTTCTGCGTGCTGGCGGCGGAGGAGTTCTACGCCGACCCGCAGACCGCGTGCGACACCGTCGCGACGTTCCTCGGGCTGGAGCCCGCGCCGCTGCCCCCGTCGGCGATCAAGGTGTGGAACGCGGCGCCGAGCCAGGACCTCGCCCCCGCGACCCGGCAGGCCCTCGCCGAGCACTACGCCCCCTACAACGCCGACCTGGAAGCGATCCTGGGCCGCGAGTTCCCCTGGACCCGCCCCTGAGAAAGCCGTAAGGCTGAGCGCTTGCCTCAGCCCGTCACCCCGGCCATCGCGGACCTCAGGCGTCGCGATCGCGTGCGAAGCCGGATTCGAGCGGAGCGAGAATCCGATCGCGCAGCGAGGCCCCCAGGGCCGAGTCGGAGCGATGCAGCGATCGCACGCATTGCCCGTTGAAGGGAGGGCCCCCAGGGCCCGACCGCCAAGGGCGATGCAATCAGAACTGCCAAGCCCCGATGTGGCGGGTGCCGGTGGGCTTGCCTAGGAGGGCGGCGATCGGGGCGGGGAGGGGGAGCGCGGTGTCGGCGTCCGCCTGGGCGGCGACGGTGCGCTCCAGCTCGCCGTCCTGCCCGGCGGCGGTGGCGGCCGTCTTCAGCACGCCGCGCTTCTCCTGCCCGGTCTCCGACCGGAACCGGCCGAGGTCGCCGAAGTCGGTCGTCCCGCCGGAACTGCGCGCCCACTGCACGAGCGTGCGCGGGTTCCCGTCCGGGCGGACGTAGACGTTGCCGTCGACGGCGACGCCCATCTGGCCGGCGCCGCGCCGGTGCGTGCCGTCCTCGACGCACAGCAGGCACGGGGTGCCGGAGCGGGCGTCGGCGAGGGTGTTGTTGCTGATGACGACCTTGGAGACGCGCCAGGTCATCGCCGGGTCGGCGGTCTTCTGCCGCGGGTCGCGGCCCGCCGCGTGCGGGTCGGACGGGCTGCGCGCGTCCTGCGCGAGGTGGATCGTGCGGCCGTTTCCGGCCAGCGAGTTGTTCCAGATCTGGACGTCGGAGGTGTTGTTCACCTTCAGCCCGTCGCCGGCGTTGTCGCCGATCACGTTGCCGGCGACGACCGCCTTCGCACTCAGCTCCAGCGAGACGCCGTGGTCGGCGTTGCGCAGGATCCGGTCGCCGGTGAGCGTGATGTCGTAGACGGACTCGTCCATCCACACGCCCTTGCCGAGGTTGTCGGCGAACACGCCGCCGGTCACCGCGACCTTCCGGGACCGGGTCACCTTCACGCCGCCGGAGACCGGCGAGTACTTGAAGTGCTCGACGTTGTTGCCGGTGCTGCGCACCGCGTCGAGCCGCAGGTCGTCGGCGTAGTTGGCGTGGACGCCGAGCATCCCGTTGCCGGACGTGGTGACGTGCCGGACGCGGGCGTGCGCGGCGAGGACGCTGAGGCCGGTGGTGGCCGACTCGTTCACCGCGACGTTCTCGACGGTGACGTCCGGCGCGGTGACCTTCACGCTGCCGAGCTGGGGGAGGGAGGTGGCGTAGCGGCGCACCCCGATGCCGCGCAGGCGGGATCCGGCGCCGCCGACGGTGATCGCCTCGGACAGGGTGCTGGCGCGCACGTCGTGGCCGCGCGGGTCCGACCCGAGGTAGAGGCGGTGGGACGCCTCGTCGACGTAGAAGGTGCCGTCCTTGACGTCGCCGCGCGCCCCGACCTGCTTCTGCGGGACGCCGTCCAGCCACACCTGGTCGGGGTGCGCGGCCATCGGGTGGTCGGGCGAGACGAACCGGAAGTCGGAGTCGCCGCTCTCCTGGGCGCCCGCCGTGTAGGTCGGGCTGGAGTCGAACCGGGCCGTCCAGCCCTCGCGCACCCAGGCGCGGTTCCCCTGCCGCCAGCCGGCGACCTGCGAGCTGCCGTCGAGCCAGACCGCCTCGTGCGGCGCGGACTGGACGGTCAGCCTCTTGCCGCCGGGGACGGTGACCGACTCGTGGTAGACGCCGCCGCGCAGCACGACCGTGCCGCCGGCGCGCGCCTTCGCGACGGCCTTGGCGAGCGTGCGCAGGGGGTGCTTCCGGGTGCCGTCCGCGCCGTCGTTCCCGGCCGGCGACACGAACAGCGCCCCGTCCGGGATCTTGTACGCGGTGGAGCCCACGGGCGCGGCGCCCGGGGCGCCCGGCACGGGCACGGTGTCCGGGGCCGGGTCGTGGCTCTGCGGCAGCTGCCAGCCGAGGAAGCCCACCGCCGCGATCACCGGCAGCGCGAGCACTTTGACGATCATCGACCGGCTCGAGCCGCGAGACCGGTTAGAGCTAGGCATGGCACGACCCTCAACCCCCGGGGAACGCTGGAACCACGAACGTACCTCGCGGAACGTCAGTTGTGGAGGGCGCCCGCGAACAGCGCGGTCTTGTGCTGGGCGTCGAACTTGACACCGACCATGACCGACTTGTAGCCCGACGAGGGCAGGTCGAAGGCGTAGGACGCCGACTTGGTGCCGCCGGCGGGGACGGTGCCGTAGAAGTCGTTCAGGTTGGCGTAGGAGGTGTGCTGGGCGCGCGTCTTCTTGCTCCCGTAGACGGCCGTGACCTGCACCTTGTTGAGGTCGAGGGGCTTGCCGGAGCCGTTGGCGAACTTCAGCGTGAAGATGGTGAGCACCTTGCCGGTGAGCTCGCCGGGGCCGAGGTCCTTGTTCTTGACGTACCGGATGTTGCTGATCGCCACGCTGACCTTGTCGTCGTAGGTGACGGGCTTGCGCAGCCCGCCGGACGACTTCAGGGCGGTGGAGCCCGGGGCGGCGTTGGCCTGCTCGGTCGGCTGCGCGCTCGGCGGCGGGGGCGGCGTCGGGTCGGCCGACTTCTTCTTCCCGCCGCCGCATCCGGTCAGCGCCAGCGCGAGGGCGAGGACGGCGCCCGTCGCGGCGAGATGCCTGTGCGGACGCGCTCCCCGATCGGACATCCGGCTCTCTCCTCATCAGTGGAAAACGAAACGAAAGTTCCAGGGCAGAACAGTGTAAACAGGAATCGCGGATTACCCTGCTCTCACTTCCGTGACCGAGGGGGCCACCGGAGACGAACGGCAGGGGACCGGCCCAGTGAGATCTGTACCTTCGCACCGGCGCGCGGCGCGCGTCCGTAAAACGGCGATAGCCGTCTTCACCGCATTCTCGACGGCGCTCGCGGGCGCCGCCGCCGTCCCGGCCGCACCCGCCACGGCCGACACCGACCCGCCGGCGGGCACGCCGGCCACCGTCAGCGCGGACCCGCTCCCGACCGCGCAGGTCAACGGGGTCGTGTGGAGCATGACCACCGTCGGCAGCACCGTCTACGCGACGGGGAACTTCACGAAGGCGCGCCCGCCGGGCGTCGCCGAGGGCGGGGCCGGGGAGGTCACCCGGCAGAACATCCTCGCCTTCGACCTCACGACCGGGAACCTCGTCTCGTCCTTCGACCACGCGCTGAACGGGCAGGGCCTGCGGATCGTGGCCTCGCCGGACGGGAAGCGCGTCTACGTCGGCGGCGACTTCACCGCCGTGGACGGGCAGACCCGCAACCACGTCGCCGCGTTCGACACCGCCACCGGCGCGCTCGACACGTCGTTCGCTCCCTCCGTGTCGGCCAAGGTGCGCGCGATCGCGGCGACGAACTCGACCGTCTACCTGGGCGGCAACTTCTTCAACGTGAACGGCAAGGCGCGCACGCGGCTGGCGGCGGTGCAGGCGTCCAACGGCGCGAACATCGACGCGTGGCGGCCGACCGCCGACGACGACGAGGTGTTCGCGCTCGCGCTGTACGGCGACCGCGTGATCGTCGGCGGCCGGTTCCAGCAGCTGAACGGCGAGAAGCACGTCGGCATCGGCGCGGTGGACGCGGCCGGCGGCGGGACGGTGCCGTGGAGCAGCACGCCGATCCCGGCCAAGCAGAGCAGCAGCCTGTTCTCCTACGTGACGGACCTGTACGTGTCCGGCGACACCGTGTACGCCGGGGCGGACGGCGAGGGCTGGCACTGGTTCGACGGGCGGTTCGCCGCCAAGGCCGCCACGGGCGACCTGGTGTGGCTGGACAACTGCTACGGCGCGACCTACGGCATGTTCGTGCAGGACCAGTCCGTCTACAGCGTCTCCCACGCGCACGACTGCACCTCGCTGGGCGCGTGGCCCGACACCAGCCCGCAGACGTTCCAGCGGGCGCTGGCCGAGACGACGGCGGCGACCGGGACCGACCACGGGAACCCGAGCGTCGGCAGCAGCTACAGCAAGCAGCCGATCCCGAGCCTGCTGCACTGGTTCCCGAGGCTGGCGATCGGGTCGTTCACCAAGCAGTACCAGGCGGCGTGGGCGGTCACGGGCAACGCGGACTACGTCGCGATGGGCGGCGAGTTCCCGAGCGTGAACGGCAAGGCGCAGGCCGGGCTCGTCCGGTTCGCGGTGAAGGCGAAGGCGCCGAACAAGGCCGGCCCGCAGGCCGGCGACCTCGGCACCCCGACCGCGACCGCGATGGCGGACGGCAGCGTCCGCGTCGGCTGGAAGACCACCTGGGACATGGACAACGCCTCGCTGACCTACCAGGTGCTCCGCGACGGCGGCACGACGCCCGTCGGGACGGTCGACCGGACGTCGACGTTCTGGGACGAGCCGAACGCCGCCTACTTCGACGGCACCGCCGCGCCGGGCACCGCGCACACCTACAAGGTGCGGGCGGTGGACGCGGCGGGGAACGCCGTGACCAGCGCCGCGTCGAACGCGGTGACGGCCCCCGACGGCGCGCCCGGCCCGTACTCCGACCAGATCCGGTCGGACGGGGCGCAGGCGTACTGGCGGCTCGGCGAGGCGAGCGGCCCCGCCTACGACTACGCCGGCTCCAACGACCTGACGCTCGGCGCCGGCACGACCCGGGGCCAGGCCGGCGCGATCTCCGGCGACGCCGACAAGGCGGCGGGCTTCGGCGGGTTCCTCGGCTCGTCGGCGGGCAGCGGCGCCGCGTCCACGCCGGGCGACTTCAGCGTCGAGGCGTGGGTGAAGACGGCGTCCGGCAGCGGCGGGAAGATCATCGGGTACGGGGGCAGCGCCTCGGGCAACAGCTCGTCCTACGACCGGCACCTGTACATGACCAATGACGGCCGGGTCGTGTTCGGCGTCTACCCGGGGGCCGCGAAGACGGTCCAGAGCGGCGCGGGGCTGAACGACGGCAAGTGGCACCACCTCGTCGGGACCCTCGACGGGAGCGCCGGGATGAAGCTGTACGTCGACGGCGCGCAGGTCGCGGCCGACGGCGGCGTGACGTCGGCGCAGAGCTACAGCGGCTACTGGCGGATCGGCGGCGACAACCTGTCCGGCTGGCCGAACCGGCCGTCCAGCGACTACCTGAACGGGACGATCGACGAGGCCGCGGTGTACCCGCGGGCGCTGACCGCCGACCAGGTCGCCCGCCACCACGGCCTCGGCACCGGCGAGGTGAAGCCGAACCAGCCGCCGGCCGCCGCGTTCACCGCGTCGTGCACCGAGCTGGCCTGCGCGTTCGACGGGTCGGCGTCGTCCGACCCCGACGGGACGATCGCGGGCTACGCGTGGGACTTCGGCGACGGGACGACCGGCACCGGCGCCAAGCCGTCGCACACCTACGCGTCGGCGGGCGACCACACCGTCAAGCTCACCGTCACCGACGACAAGGGCGCTACCGGCGAGGTCGTCCACACGGTGACTGCCACCTCGGCGGCGCTGGCGTCGGACGCGTTCGGGCGGACGGTCACCGGCGGCTGGGGCAGCGCCGACACCGGCGGCGCCTGGAGCAAGGTCGGTTCGGGCGGCGTGCTGTCGGTGGGCGGCACCGGGCAGATCGAGCTGCCCGCGGCGAAGAACGACGGCGGCGCGAACCTGAACGCGGTGTCGTCGCAGGACACCGACCTGACGTTCACCGTCGCGACCGACAAGGAGGGCACCGGCAACGGCGTCTACGTGTGGGCGCTCGGGCGGCGCGTCGCCGGGCAGGGCGACTACCGGGCGCGGATCCGGCTGCGGCCGTCCGGTGTGGTGTCGCTGCAGCTCAGCCGCGCGAACGCGAGCAACACCGAGACGGCCATCGGCACCGAGCAGACGGTCCCGGGCCTGACCTACCGGCCCGGGGTCCCGCTGCGGCTGCGCCTCCAGGTGACCGGCGGGTCGCCGACCACGCTGAAGGCGAAGGTGTGGGCGGACGGCGCCGCCGAACCGGACTGGCAGGCGACCGGCACCGACGCGACGGCCGGGCTGCAGGCCGCGGGCGCGGTCGGGATCCGCGCCTACCTGGCGGGCAACGCCACGAACGCGCCCACGGTCGTGTCCGTCGACGACCTGACCGCGACCCGGCCCGCGGGCTGACCCGCGGCCGCCCGGAACCGGCCGGCGGACGGCACGGGAAAGCGCCCCGAGGCGCTTTCCCGTGCCGCTTCCAGAACCGTCCCGAAGATCGAATTCGCGCCGGTCAGCCGAGCGAAGGCGACTTCGGTCACGATTTCATAAGGGACCGGATGTGTCGGACTGACTACCCAATAGGATCCCCGCACCGGAGTGGCCGGGGTGGCCACCGGGCCAAGGCTTAGGGGATCGGACTCGTGAGAGCTCTTTTGCGACAGCGCCGGACGAGCGTCCGCGCGGGCCTGGCGGCGGCCGCCGCCCTCTCGCTGGCGGGCGCGGCGCTCGCGGCGGCCGGCTCGGCCGCCGCCGACACCGACCCGCCGTCCGGGACGCCGGCGACCGTCAGCGCCGACCCGCTGCCGACCGCGCAGGTCGACGGGGTCGTGTGGAGCATGGCGACGGTCGGGAACACCGTCTACGCGACGGGGAGCTTCACCAAGGCCCGCCCGGCGGGCGTCGCCGCGGGCGGGACCGGCGAGGTCGCGCGCGGCAACATCATGGCGTTCGACCTGACGACCGGGAAGCTCAGCACCACGTTCGTGCACACGCTCGACGGCCAGGGCCTGCGGATCATCGCGTCCCCCGACGGCAGCCGCGTGTACGTCGGCGGCGACTTCACGACCGTCGACGGCAAGGCGCACCCCCACCTCGCGGCGTTCGACACCTCGACCGGCGCGCTCATCGACTCGTTCGCGCCGAACGTGCACAACCGCGTCCGCGCGATCGCCGCGACGGACTCGACCGTGTACGTCGGCGGCAACTTCTTCAACGTCAACGGCAGCGGCCGGACGCGGCTCGCCGCGGTGAAGGCGACCGACGGGTCCAACATCGGCACCTGGCGGCCGACCGCCGACGACGACGAGGTGTACGCGCTCGCGCTGTACGGCGACCGCGTCATCGTCGGCGGGAAGTTCCAGAAGCTCAACGGCGAGACCCACGTCGGCGTCGCCGCGGTCAGCACGTCCAACGGCGGGACGCTGCCGTGGAGCAGCCGGCCGATCCCCACCAAGCAGGACAGCACGCACTTCTCCTACGTCACGGACCTGCGCGTCGACGACGGCGTCGTCTACGGCGGCGCCGACGGCGAGGGCGGGCACTGGTTCGACGGCCGCTTCGCCGCCAAGGCCGACACGGGCGACCTGGTGTGGCTCGACAACTGCTACGGCGCCACCTACGGCATGTACCCCGTGGCCAACGAGGTCTACAGCGTCTCGCACGCCCACGACTGCACCTCGCTCGGCGCGTTCCCCGACACCAGCCCGCAGACCAACCACCGGGCGCTGTCCGAGACCAAGGCCGCGACCGGCACCGACCGCACCGCGCCCGGCTCCAACAGCAACTACCGCAACCAGCCGATCCCGACCCTGCTGCACTGGTTCCCGAAGCTGGCGATCGGCTCGTTCACCAAGCAGTACCAGGCGGCGTGGGCCGTCACCGGCAACGGCGGCTACGTCGCGATGGGCGGCGAGTTCCCGAAGGTGAACGGCAAGGCGCAGGCCGGGCTCGTCCGGTTCGCGATCAAGGCGGACGCGCCGAACAAGGTCGGCCCCGAGGCCGCCGACCTCAAGGCCCCGTCCGCGAGCCTGCGCACCACCGGCATCCGCGTGACGTGGCGGACGACCTGGGACATGGACAACGCGTCGCTGAAGTACCAGGTGCTCCGAGACGGCGGCACGACCCCGATCGCGACGTTCGACAAGACGGCCGCGTTCTGGAACCCGGCGACCCTCACCTACACCGACACCAGCGCCCCGAGGGGCACCCACACCTACAAGATCCGCGCGGTCGACGCGAGCGGGAACGCCGTGACGAGCGCGGCGTCCAACTCCGTCCGGCGGTGACGCCGTCCCGGTAGCCCGGAACCCCCGACGCGCGAAAGTGCCCCGAGGTTTACACCTCGGGGCACTTTTCTATTTCCGGAATTGGCCATACTGCGCTGAGCTATCGACATCAAGCGCTGCGTAAGCGATTTCCATCACGATTTCATAAGAGTGCGGAGTGGTGGTCCCTTCGGCGCACTAAGATCACCAGACCGGAGTGGCCGAGGGGGCCACCGGGGGTTGAAGTGCTTTAGGGGATCCGACTCGTGAGAGCCTTTTTGCGACAGCGCCGTGCCGGCGTGCGCGCGGGCGTTGCGTCCGCCGCCGCCCTCTCGCTCGTGGGCGCGGCCCTGATGCCCGCCGGGCCGGCCGGCGCCGACACGGTGCCCGCGACCGGGACGCCGGCGACCGTGAGCGCGGACGCGCTGCCGACCGCGCAGGTGAACGGCGTCGTGTGGAGCATGGCGACGGTCGGGAACACCGTCTACGCGACCGGCAGCTTCACCAAGGCGCGTCCGGCGGGCGTCGCCGCCGGGGGCGCCGGCGAGGTGGCGCGCGGCAACATCGTGGCGTTCGACCTGACGACCGGGAAGCTCAGCACCACGTTCGTGCACACGCTCGACGGGCAGGGCCTGCGGATCGTGGCCTCCCCGGACGGCAAGCGGGTGTACGTCGGCGGCGACTTCACCAAGGTCGACGGCAAGGACCACAACCACCTGGCGGCGTTCGACACCTCGACGGGCGCGCTGATCGACTCGTTCGCGCCGAACGTGCACAACCGCGTCCGCGCGATCGCCGCGACGGACTCGACCGTGTACGTCGGCGGCAACTTCTTCAACGTGAACGGCAAGTCGCGGACGCGGCTCGCCGCGGTGAAGGCCTCCGACGGCTCCAACGTCGACACCTGGAAGCCCGTCGCCAACGACGACGAGGTGTACGCGCTGGCCGTGTACGGCGACCGGGTGATCGTCGGCGGCCGGTTCCAGCAGCTGAACGGGCAGAAGCACGTCGGCATCGGCGCGGTCAGCACGTCCAACGGCGGGTCCGTGGAGTGGCTCAGCACGCCGATCCCCACCAAGATCGACAGCGGTCACTTCTCGTACGTCACCGACCTGCGGATCGACGACGGCATGGTCTACGCCTCGGCCGACGGCGAGGGCTGGTACTGGTTCGACGGGCGGTTCGCCGCGAAGGCGTCCAACGGGCACCTGGAGTGGCTGGACAACTGCTACGGCGCCACGTACGGGATCTTCCCGGTGGGCGGCGCGGTCTACAGCGTCTCGCACGCGCACGACTGCTCCTCGCTCGGCGCGTTCCCCGAGACGACGCCGAAGACCTGGCACCGCGCGCTCGCCGAGACCAAGGTCGCGACCGGCACCGACCAGTCCGACCACCCGGCCGCGAACACCAACTACCCCGGCCGGAAGCTGCCCGTCCCGTCGCTGCTGGACTGGTTCCCGCGGCTGGCCGTCGGCTCCTACACCGGCCAGTCCCAGGCCGCGTGGGCCGTCACCGGCAACAGCGACTACGTCGCGATGGGCGGCGAGTTCCCGAACGTGAACGGCAAGCCGCAGCAGGGCCTGGTGCGGTTCGCGATCAAGGACAAGGCGCCGAACAAGGTCGGCCCGGAGACGTCCGAGCTGAAGGCGCCGACCGCCGCGAAGACGTCCACCGGCATCAAGGTGTCCTGGAAGGGCACCTGGGACATGGACAACGGCTGGCTCACCTACGAGGTGCTGCGGGACGCGTCGACGACGCCGGTCTACACGGTGAAGCAGCGGTCGCAGTTCTGGAACGAGCCGTCGCTGACCTACACCGACAAGGCGCCGGCGGGCAAGCACACCTACAAGATCCGCGTGAAGGACCCGCTGGGCAACACCATCACCAGCGCCGCGTCGGCCTCCGTGGGCTGATCCCGCGAACGGACGCGAACCGACGCGAAGCGCGCCCCGGTGGTCTCCACCGGGGCGCGCTTTCGTGTGCCTGAGGCGTCAGGCGGCGCCGAGCTGCCTCAGGACGTCGCTGAGGCGGGTGTTGAAGGCGGCGTCGTGGTCGCCGGTGGAGCGCTGCGCGACCCGCTTCAGCCAGAACTCCGCCGCCTCCGCGCAGCCGCTCAGGTCGTCGCGCCCGGACGGCTTGCCGAACACGGTGGCGTGCGTCGCCTCGTAGTAGACGAGGTCGGCGCCCGGCGGCGCCCACGCGGCGTCCTCCCAGTCGATCAGCCAGGGCAGGCCCCGGCCGCAGTGCCGCAGGTTCCAGGCCGTCAGGTCGCCGTGCATCGGCGTCCAGTGGTCCGGGGTCCCGGACGGGCGGGGCAGCACCGCCGCGAGCCGCCGCTGCAGGTCCGCCAGCAGCGGCGCGAGCGCGATCCCGCGCACCGGGCGGGCCGGGCGCGGCGGCATCGCCTCGATCACCATCCAGTGCCAGCCGGCGGTCTCGTCGCGGTCCAGGACGCGGGGGACGCGGAAGCCGTCCGCGCGGCCCTCGGGGAACGCCGACAGCGCGCGCTCCTCGCGGTCGAGCTCGCCGGGGTCGTCGCGGAGCTTGAGGAACCCGGTGGGGCGCCCGTCGCGCAGCAGCACCGCCGCGAGGCCCGTCCGGGACGCCTGCGGGCGCTCGTAGAGGGCGAGGCCGTCGAACGTGCCGATCCGGTCGACCAGCGTCCGCCACCGCTCGGGCCCGCCGGGCGGCTCCCAGCGGACGCGCGGGCCCGGCAGGACGCGCGGCCCGGCGACCGCCACCGCGCCGTACAGCGCCCACTGGGCGGCCAGCGCGGGCAGCTTCGACCGGGTGAACAGCGCGACGCCGGCGCGGGCCCCGCGCCGCGAACCCGCAGGTACCAGGACATTTCCGGTCCCGATGCGGGGGCGGACGAATTCATGACCAGATGTGGTCATCTGCTCGTTCATGTCGTCACTTACCGCGAATGGTCTTGCGCGTACGGCGACCGGCCAGCAGGTCCTCGCACAGCCGCTCGTAGGCCGCCGCGACGTCGTCCCACACGTACCGCTCCGCCGCCCGCTTGCGCGCCGCTGCGCCCCGGTCGCCCGCCGCGCCCGGATCGGCCTCCGCCGCCTCCACCTGCGCCGCCAGCTCCGCCGCGTCGCCGAAGAACCGGCCCGCCTCCTCGCCCAGCACCTCGCGGTTGAAGTTCACGTCGTAGGCCAGCACCGACGCCCCCGCGCCCATCGCGCGCAGCAGCGACGGGTTCGTCCCGCCGACCGAGTGCCCGTGGATGTAGGTGAGCGCGCCCGCGTACAGGGCGTCCAGCAGGTCCTGGTCCCACACGCCGCCCATGAACGTGATGCGCGGGTCGTCGCCCGCCAGCTCCTTCACCTGCGCGGTGTACTCGTCGGCGTACGGCGCCGAGCCGACGACGACGAGCGGTTTCTCCGCCTTGCTGCGCCGGTAGCCGTCCACCGCCAGGTGCACGTGGTTCTCCGGCTCGAACCGGGCCACGACGAGGTGGAACCCGCCCGGCTCGTACCCGGCGTCCGCCAGCTTCCCGGTGTCGGTGCCGGTCAGGATGGGCGCGCCGTACGGGATGAACACCGTGTCGGCGTCGAACCGCTCGCGGTAGTAGTCCTGGATGCCGACGGCGTCCGCGATCAGCGCGTCCGACCAGCGCACCGCCATCGCCTCGGCGGCCCGGTAGTACTTCTGCCCGGTGCCGCTCCACTTGGTGCGCTTCCACTCCAGGCCGTCGACGTGCGTCGCGACCGGGATCCGCAGCGTCCGCAGGACCGGCAGCATCGGCGCGTTCGCCGCGTTGAACAGCAGCGCGACGTCCGCCCCCTCCTTGCCGATCTTGCTGCGGAAGGCGTGCAGCACCGACAGCCCGGTGTGGCTGAGCGTCTCGGCGACCTTCTTCTCGATCGCCGGCAGGTACACCAGCCGCATGCCCAGGTACTCCGGCTCCGGGTGGCGCTCGCCCCGGCAGTAGACGGTGACCTCGTGCCCGCCCGCCGCCAGCCGCTTGCCGATCTCCTCGACCGCCGTCTCGAAGCCGCCGTACCGCGCCGGCACCCCGCGCGTCCCTACCATGGCGATGCGCACCCTGACCCCCAGCCATTACCGTCACTTTGTGATTGATCCGCACAGATTATGCGGAAGGGGGGTTGCGCGTCCCTGCGGTAAACGACAGTTAATCTGAAGGTTGCGGGAGACTGGTATCCAGGGGGCTGGATCACCAGAAGGAGGGGCAAGTGGCCGAACGGGACGCGAGGTCCGCGGTGGTGCTGGCGCACCCGTCGCCCGATCTCTACGGCTCCGACCGGATGCTCGTGGAGTCGGTGCGCGCGCTGGTCCCCGGCCACCGCGTCATCGTGACGCTGCCGGCGGACGGACCGCTCTCACCGGTGCTGCGGGACGCGGGCGCCGAGGTCGTGGTGCTGCCCGTCCCGGTCCTGCGCAAGTCGTACATGACGCCGCTCGGCCTCGTCCGGCTGGCGTTCGCCGCGACCCGGGCGCTGCCGAAGGCGTGGCGGCTGCTGCGCCGCGAACGCGCCGCCGCCCTCTACGTCAACACCGTCACGATCCCGCTGTGGCTGCTCGCCGGGCGGCTCGCCCGCGTGCCCTCCCTCTGCCACGTGCACGAGGCCGAGGACGACGTGCCCGGCCCGGTGCGCGCCGCGCTGTCGATGCCGCTGCGGCTCGCCCGCTCCGTCGTCGTCAACAGCCGCGCCAGCGCCGCCGCCCTCGGCTCCGCCGGACGCGGCGCCCAGATCATCTACAACGGGGTGGAGGAACCGCCCGAGCCGGTCGCGCCGCCGCGCGCCGTCCTGGACGGGCCCGCCCGGATCGTCCTGGTCGGGCGGCTGTCCCCGCGCAAGGGCTCCGACGTCGCGGTCCGCGCCGTCCGATCACTCCGCGATCGCGGATACGATGCGAACCTGACCCTGGTCGGGAGCGTCTTCCCCGGATATGAGTGGTTCGAGGAGGAGCTGCGCGGCCTCGCCGGCGACGACGGCGCGGTGGCCTTCGCGGGATTCCGCCCGTCGGTGTGGAACTCGTTCGCCGGCGCGGACATCGCGATCGTCCCCTCGCGCGTCGAACCCTTCGGTAACGTCGCCGTCGAGGCGATGCTCGCCGGCCGGCCGGTCGTCGCCAGCGCCACCCAGGGGCTGGTCGAGATCGTCGCCGACGGCGACAACGGCGTGCTGGTCGCCCCGGACGACCCGGACGCGCTGGCGGCCGGGATCGCCCGGCTGCTGGACGACTGGGACGGCGCCCAGGCGATGGCCAAGCGGGCCGGCGCCGACGCCGCCCGGCGGTTCGGCAAGGACCGTTACCACCACGAGCTGCGGGACGCCGTCCGCCGTCTCGCCGGACCCGACGCCGACCCCATCCCGCCCACGGCCTCCTGAGGACTCCAAGAGCATCCGATGACAGCACAGACCCCCGTCACACCGGAGATCAGCCTCGTCGAGGCGGTCTGGCGCTACCGGCTGATGTCTCTCATCATCGTGCTGGCCAGCGTCCTCGCCTCGGTCGCCGCCACCCAGATCCTGTTCAGCGGCGCGACCGCCACCGCGAGGTTCGCCGTCACCGACCCGACGAACAACAACAACGCGCTGCGCATGGGCGTCGTGTCCGGGCAGGGGTACGCCGCGTACACCGCGCAGCGCGCGGCGTTCGCCGGCTCCACGCCCGTGATGGCCCGCGCCGCCGAGATCGTCAAGAGCAAGCACGGCCCGAACCTCACCGGCGAGCAGCTGCGCGGCCGGGTGAAGACCTCGAGCAAGCCGGACGGCGGCGTCGTGGTCGTCACCGCCAACGGCTCCACCATGCCCGAGGCCGCCGTCATCGCCAACGCGGTGCTGCAGGCCTACCAGGACGTCACCGTCTCCACCAACAACAGCAACCTCGACGAGCAGATCAAGGGGCTGAAGGAGCAGGAGACGAAGATCACCGAGCAGATGCAGTCGACGCAGGCGGGCACGCGGCCGTACAAGGTGCTGCAGAGCCAGCTCGCGAAGATGCAGTCGGACGAGAGCGGCCTGCTGTCGGCCCGGTCGAAGAACAACGACGGGGTCCAGTTCACCGACACCGCCGACCCGACGGCGCCGACGCCCAGCAAGCTGCCGCAGAACGGCGCGATCGGCTTCGCGATCGGCGCGATCCTGGCCTGCATCGTGTCGTTCCTGCGCGCGTCCTCCCGGCCCCGCGGCCAGGCGCAGGCCGCGCCGGCGCCCGCGATGGGCGGGATGCCGGGCGGCGCGCCCGCCGGGGCGCTCGGCGGTCCCGGGACGCCGATGCCGGAGCTTCCGGCCGGCCGGTCCTACCAGGGCCGCCGGTCCATCGGCGACGGACGCGACGACGCGTACCGGTCCGAGGCCTACCGGTCCGAGGGGTACGCGGAGGAGCCGCCGCCGCCCGCGCCCGAGCGCGGCCGGGGCCGGCGGAGCCGCAGGTCCGCGCCGCCCGCCGAGCCCGCCGGCGGGCGCGGCTGGGCGCCCGAGGAGGGCCGCGGCGGCGCCGTCGCGCCGTCCGCGTCGGCCACCCAGGCGGTTCCGGCGTCCCCGCCGCCGCTCCCGCCGGAGCGCGGCCGCTCGTCCCGGGTGAACGGGGCGGGGTCGGGCTCGGCGTCGCGCTCGTCGTCCGGCCCGCGCGGCACCCGCGTCGCCGGCGGCGCGAACGGCGGCGCGTCGACCGGGAACGGGGCGTCCGGCCTGCCGAAGACGCCGCCCGCGTCGGGCAAGCCGCCGCGCAAGGCCGCGCCGAAGGGCCGCTCGGACAAGCCCGCGGAGGGCGACAAACGCCCCGCCTCGGACATCGCCGCCGACCTGTGGCCGGACGGCGGTGACCCGACCCGCACCGCCGAGGACCCGCTGTACCTGCTCGGCGGCAAGACGCCCGGCGCGGACAAGCCGCCCGCCGACAAGCCGGCGGCCGACAAGCCCGTGTCCGACAAGGGCCGGGGCGGCAAGCCCGAGCCGGGCAGCGGGTCCGGCAAGGGAAAAGGCGACTCGTCCCTGATGCACTACGACCTGGACAGGTGACGCAGGGGGCTTCGGGACGGAGCGTCAGCACCCCTGAGAGCACGGTCGAGACCGCGATCGACCTGCCCGCCGTGCCCGACCCGGCGCCCCCGGCCCCGCCCGCGGAGGGCCGGGGCAGGCGGGTCGCGGGGAAGGCCGGCCGGCTGCTGGCGTCCGCCGGCGGCGCCGTCGCCGTGCAGTTCGTCACCGCGGGCGGCAGCCTCGTCGTGCAGTCGCTGGCCGCCCGCACGCTCGGCGCGTCCGGCTACGGCGCGTACGCGCTGCTCTTCTCGATCATCGTGATGATCACCTCGGTGCAGACGAGCTGGGTCGGCGACACCCTCACGGTGTTCGACCGGTTCGAGCCGCGGGTGCGCGGCGCGCTGCTGCTGTCGGTCGGCGGCACCGTGGTGGTGGGCGCGGCCGTGGGCGCCGCCGTCGCGGCCGTCATGGGGCTCGCCGGGCCGCTCGGCATCGGGCTGTTCGCGCTCTCGGTGGCCCTGTGGCTGCTGGAGGAGACCGGGCGGCGGATCTTCACCGCGCGGATGGAGTTCTGGCGGCTGACCGTCAACGACGCCACCTACCTGCTGACGACGCTCGCGGTGCTCGGCGCCGCGCTCGGCGCCGGCGCGGACGCCTCGGTGGAGCTGCTGCTCGCCGCCATGTGCGCCGGGTCGCTGGCGTCGATCCTGCTGGCCCGGCTGCGGCTGCCGCGCGAGGAGTACGCGCTCGCCTCGCTGCGCGGCACCGCGTTCCGGGAGATCCTCGCGTTCTCCTGGTGGCGGTCGGTGCAGGCCGGCATCAGGCCGACGGCGCTGCTGCTCGCCCGCGTGATGATCGCCGGGTTCGCGTCCACCGCCGCGCTGGCCGGGGTGGAGGCGGCGCGGCTGCTGCTGTCGCCCGCGCTGACCTTCGTCAACGGGGCCGGCTGGTTCCTGCTCGGCGACTTCGCCAAGGCGGAGAAGGCCGGCCGGCCGATGCGGGCCCGGCAGGCGGTGCGGGCGTGCTTGCTGATGTCGGGGATCGCGCTCGTGATGAGCCTCGGCGGGATCCTGCTGGTGGGGTGGCTCGGCCCGGTCGTGACCGGCGGCTCGTTCGCGGTGGACCGGGTGGCGCTCGGCGGCTGGGCGCTGTACTCGGTGTGCTTCTCCTGCACGCTGCCGCTGGCGAGCCTCGCGACGGCCCGCAAGCAGTCCCGGTCGGTGTTCGTGATCCGCGGGGTGGAGAGCCTCAGCGGCCTGGCGGTGCTGCTCGGCCTGCTGGCCGCCGACCCGGGGCACGCCGCGATCGCGCCGTACTGCCTGGGCGCGGGCGGGATCGTGTCGGCGGTGATGCTGTGGCGGATGCTCCGCAAGGGCGACCCGCCGCGCGGAGGCGGCGGGCCGGTGGCATCGCCGGCGGGGACGGAGCCCCGGGAGCCCGGGGCGCCGGCCCGGACCGCTGAGTCAGGGGACCAGCTCGTCGGCTGACGCGGGGACGTTCCCGCGCGCGCTCCGGCCGCTCGCGGAGCGGTCCGCGCGGCGGCGGCCGGTGAGCCAGACGGCGGCCGTTCCGGCGCCGAGCACGACGACCGTCCACGCGATCGGGACGGCGCCGACGCCGAACATCTTCAGCGCGGACGCGACGAGCACCAGCGCCAGCACGCGGCGGATGAGGCCGCCGGGGGCGCGCGAAGAGATCTTCGAGCCGATGTAGACGCCCGGGATCGAGCCGACCAGCAGCGCGGCGGTGACCTGCATCTGGAAGTCGCCGAACAGCAGGTGGCCGAGCGCGGCGGCGAACACCAGCGGCACGGCCTGCAGCAGGTCGGTGCCGACGAGCTGGTTGGCCTTGAGCGTCGGGTACAGCGCGAGCAGCGCGACGATGATCAGCGAGCCGGAGCCGACCGAGGTGATGCCGACGACCAGGCCGCCGACGAGCCCGATCAGCACGGTCGGCACGGGCCGGACCTTGATCTCGGGGGCCTCCCCGTCCCCGGCGCCGGGGCGGTTCCGGTCGCGGCGGGCGAGCACGCCGCGGACGGCGAGGCCGCCGGCGGCGATCAGCAGCGCGACGCCCATCGCCTTGCTGATCAGGTTCTCCACCCCGTCGCCGTGGCCGAGGGCGCGGGCCACCAGCACGCCGCAGAACGCGGCGGGCACCGAGCCGGCGCAGAGCCAGCCGACGAGGCGCATGTTGATCGTGCCCTGCCGGTAGTGGACGGCGCTGCCGACCGGCTTCATCACCGCCGCCGCCACGAGGTCGCTGGAGACGGCGGCGAGCGGGCTGACGCCGAAGAACGTCACGAGCATCGGGGTCATGAGCGCGCCGCCGCCCATTCCCGTCAGGCCGACGACGATGGCGACCAGGAACGAGCCGAGGGCCATGGTCCAGTCGAAGTCCACGCGCCTTCACCCCCCTACGGCGGCATGACCTACCTGCTATATAGGAAAACTCGCCTAATACAGTACGGGACCGCACCCGGGTCTGTTAACCCGGGTGCACCCCAACAAACGCGACTAGATTGACGATCTACGACAAGAGTGACGAAAGGGGACTATTCGGTCCGGAGCCAGCCGCCCGCGACGAGCAGCTCCAGGACCCGCCCCACCGCCTCGTCCGGCGTCATCGCCGAGGTGTCCAGCGCCAGATCGGCGTCGTCCGGCACCTCGTACGGGTCGGAGATCCCGGTGAACTCCGGGATCAGCCCCGCCCGCGCCTTGGCGTACAGGCCCTTGCGGTCGCGCCGCTCGCACTCCTCCAGCGGCGTCGACACGTGCACCAGGATGAAGTCGCCCGCCGCCGCCACCATCCGGCGCACCTCCGCGCGGGTCGCCGCGTACGGCGCGATCGGCGCGCAGATCGCCACCCCGCCGTGCCGGGTGATCTCCGCCGCGACGAACCCGATCCGCCGGATGTTCAGGTCGCGGTCGGCCTTGGAGAACGTCAGGCCCGCCGACAGCATCCGCCGCACCACGTCCCCGTCCAGCAGGGTGACCGTCCGGCCGCCGCGCTCGACCAGCGCGTCCGCCAGGCCCCGCGCCACCGTGGACTTGCCCGAGCCCGACAGGCCCGTGAAGAACACCGTGACGCCCCGCGAGTGCTTCGGTGGCCGCGCGCGCGCCAGCTCGGCGGCGACCGCCGGCGGCGTGAACCAGTCCGGGACGGGCTCGCCCGCGTCCAGCAGCTCGCCGAGCCGCTCGGCGGTCAGCTCCGCCTGCACGTGGTCCGGCTCGATCCGCGCGACCGGACGCCAGATCTCCACGTCCGCGTCGTAGGCCCACGGCTCGGGGACCACGACCGGGATCGCGGTGCCCTCCGCCTCCTGCTCGGCGAGCAGGTGCGTGGCGCCGTACGCGGCGGCGACGTGCGCGCGGAGCAGGAGGTCACGGTCGTGGTCGCCGCGCGCGGGCAGCGGCACCGGGATGATCCGCGCACCCTCCGGCAGCTCCTTGCGGACGCCCAGCAGCGCCCGGACGAGCGACTCGTCGTGCTCGCCGCTCAGCAGCGGGAGCACCAGCACCTGCGCGCCGAGCCGCTCGGCGACCTGGCGGATCTGGCCGAGCTGCTTGCGGTGCAGCGGCTCGCGGGTCGCGACCGCCAGCAGCGGGCCGTCCACCGGGTCGAGCTCGTCGGGACGGCGGCGCAGGGAGTGGAACGGTCCGTGCGCGGGGGAGCGGAGCGCCTCCAGCGGCCCCGCGAGGCGCCAGCCCTGGGACGTCGGGTCCTGCCAGGCCTCCGCGACCTCCAGCACGGCCAGCGGCACGCCCTCCGGGTCCTGCAGGACGATCCGCTCGTGCGCGGTCAGCTCCTTCGGCACCGCCAGGGTGACCGGGACCGGCCACGGCGTCCCGTCGGCGAGCCGGCCCCCGGCGATCACCATCGCCGCGTCGAACGAGCCGAGGAAGCCGGTCAGCGGCCGGTACACGCCCGCGAGCAGCAGCTCCAGGTCGGCGAGCTCCACCGCGTCCGGAGCCCACCCGGGCAGGTCGCGCAGCGTGTCGGGAAGGCCGGCTTCGGCGGTCACCGCGGTCTCCGATCCCGCCCGGCGTGCGCGCCGGGCCGATGCAGGTCAAACGTCGATTTCCGCCAAATTACTGCGGTCGCGGCGGTGCCCGCACCTCCGCCCCCCGTCAGATCACCCGGGCGAAGCGGTTCTCCGGCTTGCGGATGACGAGGGTGACGTCGCTGTGGTCTGCGGTGAGGCGGCCCCGGCTGGCCGCCGCCACCAGCCGGCACAGCAGGTCGGTGAGGCCGGTTCCGGCCCCGAGCGCGTCGATGGCCTGCCGGGAGGTGTACTCCTCGGCGACCATCAGCCCGCGCATCACGCAGTACCACTGCATGCCCTGCCGGGACGCGACCTTGTCGTAGATCGCGGGCGGCGGGAGCCGCCGGGCCCGCCCTGTCTGCGGCGCGGACGCCGGGGCCCGCCGCTTCTCCCGCCGCGGAGCGGGCCGCTCCTGCCCGGCGGCGTCCTGCCCGCTGGCGTCCGGGGCGGCGGCCTCCGGCGCGGGCGCCGGGACGATGTCCGTGCCGGGCGGCGGGACGGCGGCCTCCGGCGCGCCCTCTGCGGCGCTCTCCGCCTGGCCCTCGGCGGGGACGCGGGCGTGGGCGCCGCGCGCGGCACGGGCGGGACGGGACTTGCGGCGCCGGCCCGAGGCGTGCATCCAGCGCGGCAGGTGGCGGTCGAGGAACCCGAACGCGGTGTTGCGGTCGCGCAGGTGGACCAGCAGCAGCCCGCCCGGCTTGAGCGCCGCGACGAACCGGTCGAGGACCAGCTCGGCGTGCGGGACCCGCTCGACGAGGTAGGTGGCGTGGACGATGTCGTAGGCACGCGGCGGCATCGGGACCGTGCGCAGGTCGCCGAGGTGCCACTGGTCGAGGTCGGGCCGCTCGCAGGCGTGCGCGCGCAGCTCCGGCGACTCCAGGTCGACCCCGGTCACCAGGCATTCGCGGTCGCCGAGGTCCAGCCCCGCGCCCCAGCCGCAGCCCGCCTCCAGGATGTGGATCCGCTGCAGGGGCTTCTCCAGTGCGTACTGCCTTGCGCGTTCTGAGAAGAGATCGCCGTCGTTGACCGGCGGCGTACGCAGATCGGTCACAGTCTCGCAGCGTAATCGCCCGACTGCGCTCTGTCCGCTATTTGCCTATTCTTGGTAACCGCCGTGTCGCCCTCCGCGATCATGGGCGCCGGTCCCGCGGCCTGCGACGTCGCCAGCGCGGCGGCGTGCGCGGGCGCGTAGTCTGGTACGCGGTGCCGGGTCCGCTCACGGATTCCGGTTCTTCGGGCTGCCCTGCCCCTCGGGGTGAATGCGAACTTACGGGCGAAAATGACGCTTTCTGGACTTGTTGACCTTGCGTGCGCCGATGCCGAGCTGGAGCGCGCGCTGAAGCAGGCGCGCACCGACACCGAGGTCGTAGCCCCCGCCGCCACCTGGCCGATCCTCGCCGCGGCGCTGAGCCGCGCGGTCGCCGCGCGCTCCGCCGGGCCCGGCGGACGGCACGGCGCCGTGCTGGCGGTGACCGCGACCGGCCGCGAGGCCGAGGACCTCACCGCCGCGCTGACCAGCCTGATCGGCGCGGGCCGGGTGGCGCACTTCCCGGCCTGGGAGACGCTGCCGCACGAGAAGCTGTCGCCGCGCTCGGACACGGTCGGGCAGCGGCTCGCCGTGCTGCGCCGGCTCGTCCACCCCGACGCGGGCGACGCGCCCACCGAGGAGGAGGCCGGCGCGCACCTGCCCGGCAAGGGCGGCGCGCTGGACGTCGTCGTCACGCCGGTCCGCGCCGTCCTGCAGCCGATCGTGTCGGGCCTCGCCGACCTGGAGCCGGTCCGGCTGGTGTCGGGCGAGGACGCCGACATGGACGACGCCGTCCGCCGCCTCGTCGACGCCGGGTACCACCGCGTCGACCTGGTCGAGAAGCGCGGCGAGATCGCGGTGCGCGGCGGCATCCTCGACGTGTTCCCGCCCACCGAGGAGCACCCGCTGCGGGTGGAGTTCTGGGGCGACACCGTCGAGGAGATCCGCTACTTCAAGGCGGCCGACCAGCGGTCCCTGGAGGTCGCGCAGGACGGGCTCTGGGCGCCGCCGTGCCGTGAGCTGCCGCTGACGGAGAAGGTCCGCGAGCGCGCGAAGCTGCTCGCCGAGGAGCACCCCGCGCTGGAGGACATCCTCGGCCGGATCGCCGACGGCGACACCGTCGAGGGCATGGAGGCGTTCTCGCCCGTCCTCGCCGACAGCATGGAGCTGCTCACCGACCTGCTGCCCGAGGGGTCGGCGCTGCTGGTGTGCGAGCCGGAGCGGATCCGCACCCGCTCGGTCGAGCTCGTCCGCACCAGCCAGGAATTCCTCGAGGCCAGCTGGGTGAACGCCGCCGCGGGCGGCGAGGCGCCGATCGACCTCGGCGCCGCCGCGTTCCGGTCGCTGGAGGAGGTCCGGCAGCACAGCACCGAGCTGGGCCTGCCGCGCTGGAGCGTCACCGCCCTGAACCCCGAGGGCGACGCGCTGAACCTCGGCGTGCACGCCGCCGAGGCGTACCGCGGCGACACCACCCGCGTCGTCGGCGACCTCAAGGGCTGGATCGACGCCGGCTGGCGCGTCGTCATGGTCACCGCCGGCCACGGGCCCGCCGAGCGCCTCGTCCAGCTCGTCGGCGAGGAGGGCATCGGCGCGCGGCTCGCCGACGTCGCCGCGCCGCCCGAGCCGTCCGTCGTCACCGTCACCACCGGGCTGCTGGAGAACGGCTTCGTCTGGGAGCCGGTGAAGCTCGCGGTGCTCACCGAGACGGACCTGTCCGGGCAGAAGTCGTCCACCAAGGACGTCCGGCGGATGCCGTCGCGGCGGCGCGGCGGCATCGACCCGCTGCAGCTCAAGCCCGGCGACTACGTCGTCCACGAGCAGCACGGCGTCGGACGGTACGTGGAGATGGTCAGCCGGACGGTGCAGGGCGCCACCCGCGAGTACCTGATCCTGGAGTACGCCAAGAGCGACCGGCTGTTCGTCCCGACCGACCAGCTGGAGGAGCTGACCCGCTACGTCGGCGGGGAGGCGCCCAGCCTGCACCGGCTCGGCGGCGCCGACTGGCAGAAGGCCAAGTCCCGCGCCCGCAAGGCCGTCAAGCAGATCGCCGGGGAGCTGATCCGGCTGTACTCGGCGCGGATGGCGAGCCCCGGGCACGCGTTCGGCACCGACACCCCGTGGCAGCGCGAGCTGGAGGACGCCTTCCCGTACGTGGAGACGCCCGACCAGCTCGCCGCCATCGACGAGGTGAAGGGCGACATGGAGAAGCCCGTCCCGATGGACCGGCTGATCTGCGGCGACGTCGGCTACGGCAAGACCGAGATCGCGGTGCGGGCGGCGTTCAAGGCCGTCCAGGACGGCATGCAGGTCGCGGTGCTGGTGCCGACGACGCTGCTCGTCCAGCAGCACCTGTCGACGTTCGCCGAGCGGTTCGCGGCCTTCCCGGTCGTGGTGAAGCCGATCAGCCGGTTCCAGACCGACGGGGAGATCGAGGCGACCCTCGGCGGCCTCGCCGACGGCACCGTGGACGTGGTGGTCGGCACGCACCGCATCCTGTCGGCGCGGACGAAGTTCAAGAAGCTCGGCCTGGTGATCATCGACGAGGAGCAGCGGTTCGGCGTCGAGCACAAGGAGGAGCTGAAGCGGCTGCGCACCCAGGTCGACGTCCTCGCGATGTCGGCGACGCCGATCCCGCGGACGCTGGAGATGGGCCTCACCGGAATCCGGGAGATGTCCACGATCCTGACGCCGCCGGAGGAGCGGCACCCGGTGCTGACGTTCGTCGGCCCCTACGAGGAGAAGCAGATCGCCGCGGCGATCCGCCGCGAGCTGCTGCGCGAGGGCCAGGTGTTCTTCGTGCACAACCGGGTCCGGTCGATCAACAAGGTCGCGGCGAACATCGCGCGGCTCGTCCCGGAGGCGCGGGTCGCGATCGCGCACGGCCAGATGAACGAGCACGAGCTCGAGAAGGTCATGGTCGACTTCTGGGAGAAGAACTACGACGTGCTGGTCGCCACGACGATCGTGGAGTCGGGGCTGGACGTCCCGAACGCCAACACGCTGATCGTCGACCGCGCCGACATGTACGGCCTGTCGCAGCTGCACCAGCTGCGCGGACGCGTCGGGCGCGGCCGGGAGCGCGCGTACGCCTACTTCCTGTACCAGCCGGAGCAGCCGCTGACCGAGACCGCGCACGAGCGGCTCGCGACGCTGGCGCAGCACACCGAGGTCGGCGCCGGCATGTACGTCGCGATGAAGGACCTGGAGATCCGCGGCGCGGGCAACATCCTCGGCGCGGAGCAGTCCGGGCACGTCGCGGGCGTCGGGTTCGACCTGTACGTCCGGATGGTCGGGGAGGCCGTCCGGGACCTGAAGGAGGGCGGCGCCGAGCCGGAGGCCGTCGAGACCAAGGTCGAGCTGCCCGTCGACGCGCACCTGCCGCACGAGTACGTGCCGGGGGAGCGGCTCCGGCTGGACGCCTACCGGCGGATCGCGGCGATCACGTCCGAGGACGAGATCGGCGCCGTGCACGACGAGCTGAAGGACCGGTTCGGGCCGCTGCCCGTCCCGGTGCTGAACCTGCTGGAGGTCGCGCGGTTCCGTGCCAAGGCGCGCAAGGCGGGGCTCAGCGACGTCACCCTGCAGGGCAACTTCATCAAGTTCGCGCCGGTGGACCTGCCCGACTCCAAGCAGGTCCGGCTGCAGCGGCTGTACCCGAAGAGCATCCTCAAGGCCGCCAGCGACACGCTGCTGGTGCCGGCGCCGAAGACGGCGCCGCTCGGCGGCCGGCCGCTGCGCGACCAGGAACTGCTGAAGTGGGCGACGGACCTGGTCGAGGCGCTGTTCCTGGAGGCCTCGCCCGCGTCCGCCGGGCGGGGATAGGCTGCACCGGATCGCCGGTGATCAGGGACCAGGGCCGTCCCGACGCGCCGGGCGACGCACAGCGACGAACGACGAGACGAGGATTCCGTGCCCGGTAAGTCCGTGAAGGTCGTGGTGGCCGCCGTGGTGGCGGCCGGCGCGCTGGCCGGCTGCGGCGGCCAGACCCGCGTCGGCACCGCCGCCCTCGTCGGCGGCGACCGCATCACCGTCACCTCCCTCGACCAGACCGTCCGGGACTGGCGCGGCCAGTTCAAGGACGACCCGGTCGCCAACCAGATCCGGGCGAACTCCAGCGGGCTCGCGCCGGGGCTCGCCGACCAGGAGTCCGAGACGGACATGGAGGGCGCGCTGAGCCTGCTGGTGAACTTCCGCGTCGCCGACCGCGTCGCCCGCGACGCGGGCGTCCGGGTGCCGGACGGGCTGGCCGACCAGACCACGGCGCTCATGGACCAGCGGGGCGGCGCCGGCTCGATCACGCTGGCCAGCGGGCTGCCGCGGTCGCGGACCCGGGACCTGGCGCGCTTCATCGCCACGCAGACGGCGGTCATGCAGAAGTTCGGCGCCGACCTGAGCAACGCGCAGAGCCCGCTGACCGTGCAGGCCGCGCAGCAGTGGGGCCTGAAGTTCCAGCAGGCGGCGCGCGACATGCACATCAAGATCAACCCGCGGTTCGGCCGGTACGACGCGGCCAAGGTCGACATCGGGCCGGTCGTGTACGACCTGTCGTCGGCCGAAACGGGTACCGACGGAGCATGAGCGAAGCGAACCGGGGGGTGCGGGGGGTCGTCCCCCCGCAGGCGGTGCGCATGAGCGAAGCGAACCGGGGGGTGCGGGGGGTCGTCCCCCCGCAGGCGGCGCGCATGAGCGGAGCGAAGCGGGGAGCGCGAGTGGTCAGGGCGTCGCGGGGAGCGCGCGCATGGGCCTGACGCTGCTGGCGACGACGCACCGGGTCGCGCCCGGCCTGCTGACCTGGAAGGCGTGGGACGCGCTGCGGTCGGCGGGGCGGGTGCTCGCGCGGCCCGGCCATCCGCTGCTGCCGTACCTGCGCGACGCGGGGGTGTCCGCCGAGGAGACCGCCGTCCCCGACCCGGCCGCCCTCGTCGCCGCCGCGCGGGAGGCGCAGGTCGTGTGGATCGCGGCACCCGAGGGCGACGAGGACCTGATGCGCGCGGTCGGCGCCCTCGTCGTCAGCGACCCGCTGGACGTCGAGGTGCTGCACGGCTCCTACGACCTGCCCGGCGCGCGGCTCCTCGACCTGGTCGCGGTGATGGAGCGGCTGCGGGGCAACTGCCCGTGGGACCGGGAGCAGACCCACGAGACGCTCGTCCCGTACCTGCTCGAAGAGTCCTACGAGGTGCTCGACACCATCGAGAACGGCGACTACGGCGCGCTGCGCGAGGAGCTCGGCGACGTGCTGATGCAGGTGGTGTTCCACTCGGAGGTGGCGTCCGAGCGCACCGGCGACACCGCGTTCACCATCGACGACGTCGCCGCCGGGATCGTCGACAAGCTCGTCCGGCGGCACCCGCACGTGTTCGCGGACGTGGCGGTGTCCGGCGCCGACGAGGTCAACGCGAACTGGGAGCAGATCAAGGCGGCCGAGCGGGCGGCGAAGAGCGGCGCGGACGCGTCGGCGCTGGACGGCGTCCCGATGGGGCAGCCGGCGCTGACGCTCGCGGCGCAGCTGCAGCGCCGCGCGGGCCGCATGGACGCCCCGGACGAGCTCGTCCCCACCGCCGAGGACACCGGCGATGACCTGGGAATACGGTTGTTCGCCCTGGTTCGGGAGGCCGCTGATCGCGGACTCGACGCCGAAGCGGAGTTGCGGGCCGTTTCCCGGGTATTCCGCGATCGTGTCAGAGCGTGGGAACGGCGGCGGGCGCACGGCTGATCCGGTGGATCCCGGGCGGAAGATCCCCGATGGGGTGGTCCGCCGGAAGTCGCCCGTCTACAGTGAGCGCGTGCCGAACGGGGCCAGGGACGGCGGCGGGGACGGGAACCGGTCACCGGTGCGCCGTCGCCGCCGGCTGCTGACCGCCTCCACCACCCGCGCCCAGAAGTTCCGCGCGCTGCGCGGTCTCGGCGTCCTCGGCGGCGTCGCCGGGCTGCTCGTCGCGCTGCTGGTGCTGCCGACGGCCTGCACCGCCGGGGTCAACGCCCGCGACTCGGCGCGCTGGTTCGACAGCGTCCCCGCCGACCTCGACACCTCCGGCGTGCCGCAGCGGTCCCGGATCCTCGCCGCCGACGGCTCGACGCTCGCGACGTTCTTCTACCAGAACCGGGTGGACGTCCCGCTCGACGGGATCGCGCCGATCGCCCGCAAGGCGGTCGTGGCGATCGAGGACAGCCGCTTCTACGAGCACGGCGCGATCGACGCGCAGGGCACGCTGCGCGCGCTCGTCAGCGACCTCGGCAACGGCGAGGTCACCCAGGGCGGCTCCGGCATCACCCAGCAGTACGTGAAGAACCTGCTGCTCACCCAGGCCGACTCGACGGCCGAGCGCAACGCCGCCAAGGAGATCTCCGCGGCCCGGAAGATCCGCGAGCTGCGGTACGCGGTGGCGGTGGAGCAGCGGTACTCCAAGGACGAGATCCTGCGCCGCTACCTCAACATCGCCTACTACGGCGCGGGCGCCTACGGCATCGAGGCGGCGTCGCGGCGGTACTTCTCCAAGCACGCCTCGCAGCTGAACCTCGCGGAGGCGGCGCTGCTCGCCGGGGTCGTCCGGTACCCGTTCGCCTACGATCCGACCCGGCACCCGGAGGCGGCCCGCAAGCGCCGCGACACGGTCCTGCAGCGGATGGCCGACCTCGGGTACATCACCCAGGACACCGCCGCGGCGACGGAGCGGCAGCCGGTCCGGCTGAAGGTCCAGGACGTCAAGAGCGGCTGCGTGACCAGCACGGCGCCGTTCTTCTGCGACTACGTCCAGCGGGAGATCCTCGCGAACCCGGTGTTCGGCGCGACGTCCGGGGACCGGGAGAAGCTGCTGAAGCGCGGCGGCCTCACCATCCGCACCACCCTGGACCGGCGGGCGCAGAAGTCCGCGCAGCGCGCCGTCGACGACGCCGTCCCGGCGAGGAACTCGGCGCACAAGGCGGCGGCCGAGGCGATGGTGGAGCCGGGCACCGGCCGGATCAAGGCGATGGTCGTCGACCGGAAGCTCGGCTCGGACAAGGTGCGCGGCAAGACCTGGATCAACTTCGCCGCGGACGCCGACCACGGCTCCAGCATCGGGATGCAGGCCGGGTCGACGTTCAAGGCGTTCACGCTGGCCGCGGCCCTCGACCAGGGCCTGCCGTTCGGCACCCGGCTGATGGCGCCGAAGGAGTTCACGCCGGTCGGCTACCGCGACTGCAAGGGCCGCCGCGTCGGCGACGCGAGCGCCTCGCTGCACAACGCGGGCGACGGCGAGGGCGGCAAGCCGTTCAGCATCGTCACCGGCACGCAGCACTCGGTGAACACCTTCTTCCTCGCGCTGGAGAAGAAGGTCGGGCTCTGCCCGACGGTCAAGATGGCCGAGAAGCTCGGCATGCGGCAGGCCACCGGCGCGCCGCTGCAGCAGTACCCGTCGTTCACGCTCGGCATCAACCAGGTCTCGCCGGTCCGGCTCGCCGCCGCCTACGCGGCGTTCGGGGCGCGCGGCCGGTACTGCTCGCCGATCGCGATCACGCAGATCACCAACGCGGCCGGGCACCGCCTCAAGGTGCCGAGCGCGCACTGCGAGCAGGCCCTCGACAGGGAGACCGCGGACGCCGTCAACTACGTGCTGCGCGGCGTGCTCACCAAGGGCACCGCCGCCGGGCAGGGCATCGGGCGTCCCGCCGCCGGCAAGACCGGCACCGTCGACAACTTCTCCGCCGCCTGGTTCGCCGGGTACACCCCGGACCTGGCGTCCGCGGTGTGGGTCGGCGACCCGCGCGGCGGCTACAAGCACCCCATGTCGGACCTGTGCATGGACGGCCGCTGCTACGGCCCCGTCTACGGCGCGACGATCCCGGCGCCGATCTGGCACCAGAGCATGGTCGGCGCGCTGGCCGGGACGCCCGCGTCGTCGTTCGTCCGGCCGCCGTCGCGCTTCTTCAGCAAGGGGTCGGGCGAGGAGACCGCCAAGCTGCCGGACGTGCGCGGGATGAAGGTCGCGGACGCCGCCGCGAAGCTGCGCGGCGCCGGGTTCAAGGTGCGGGTCGGCGCCCCGGTGAAGTCCGACTACCCGAAGGGGACGGTCGCGGAGGTCTCCCCGTCGTCGGCGCAGCCCGGCGGGACGATCACGCTGCGCCCGAGCAAGGGCCCGGGCAAGGGCACGGGCGGCCCGAAGCGCCGCGACGAGGCCGGCGGTCCGCGCCACGGAATCCCGGGCTGACCTGCGCACCTGTGTGATCGTCCGGTACCGGGGTAGATCATCGGACGGGGGATTCCAGTACGCAGTCCATCGGGGGGACGATCGTCATGCGAGCCATCGCCGTGTCCGAGTACGGCGCCACGCCGGCGCCCACGCACCTGCCGCGGCCGGAGCCCGGCCCCGGCGAGATCCTCGTCAAGATGATCGCCGCGGGCCTCAACCCGGTCGACTGGAAGATCGCCGACGGGATGCTGAAGGACTCGGTGGAGGCGCGCTTCCCGCTGATCCTCGGCCAGGACGGCGCCGGGGTCGTCGAGGCCGTCGGCGCGGGCGTCACCCGGCTGCGGCACGGCGAGCAGGTGTACGGGATGTTCCGCGACGTCGAGCGCGGCATCGGCAGCTACGCCGAGTACGCGCTGGCCGCCGAGGACGGCCCGGTCGCCCGGATGCCCGCCGGGATGATCTACACGCAGGCCGCCGCGGTGCCGACGGCCTGCGGCACCGCCATGGCCATGGTGGACGAGGCGGAGCTCGACACGGGGCAGACCGTCCTGATCGTCGGCGCGACCGGCGGGGTCGGCCAGGCCCTGGTGCAGCTCGCCGCGCTCACCGGCGCCAAGGTGATCGCCACGGCCCGCGACGACATGGCCGGCACGATCCGCCGGCTCGGCGCGGACGAGACCGTCGACCACTCCGAGGGCGACCTGAACGACCAGGTGCTCCGCGTCCACGGCGACGGGATCGACGCGATCCTCGACGTGGTCAGCGACGCGCAGGGGACCGAGCGGCTCGCGCAGCTGCTGCGGCCGGGCGGCACCTACGTCAGCACCACCTGGTCGGTGAACCCCGACGTCATGGAGGCCCAGGGGCACCGCGGCGTCAACCACATCGGCGCGCCGTCCGCGGAGATGCTGGACCGGCTGTCCGACCTCATCGACGCGGGCGAGCTGCGGGTGACGGTCGAGCGCGAGGTGCCGCTCGAGGCGGCGGGCGACGCGCTCGCCGACAACCGCGCCGGCGGGGCGCGCGGCAAGACGGTGATCCGGATCTGAGGTGATCGCGGCCCCCATGCGGGCATGCAGTCCCGAACAGACCCCCGTTAGGAGGCCCACATGAGCACCGAGGACGAGAAGCGCGCCCGGATCCGCGACCTCGACGCGAACATCTCCCGGCTGCGCGCCGAGCTGCCCGCGCCGTCGGCGGACGCGACCGACTTCGTCGACGCCGGCCAGAACCTCGCGGCCCGCGAGGAGCTCGCCGGGCAGATCGAGGCGCTGGAGAACGAGCGCCACCGCCTCCGCGAGGAGCTGGGCATGGCGTAGCCGCGGACGGCGGGGCGTAGCCGCGGATGGCGGGGCGTAGCCGCGGGCGGCAGGCCTAACTGCGGGGCGGGGCGGCCGGACCGCGGAGCGGGGAACAAACGAACCGGGCCTCAGGTTCATGGTTGCGTCAAGCAACCCGTGAGAGGGGGCCACGTGATCACCTACGAGGACTTCGAGCGCGCGACGCTGTTCTTCGACGCGAAGGACTACGCCGGCGCGGCCCGGCTGCTGGCCCCCATCGCCGCCGAGGAGCCCGGCAACCGCGCCGCCGTCGAGCTGCTGGCCCGCGCCTACTTCCACAGCGCCCAGCTCGGCCGCGCCGAGGAGGCGTTCCGCCGCCTCGTCGACCTGGACCCGTGCAACGGCTGGGCGCACGAGGCCCTGGCTCGCACGCTGGAGCGCCGCAACCGCCCCGACGAGGCGCGCACCTACCGGAACCTGGCCCGGGCCATGGGCGTGGGCCCCGCCGAGAAGGTCGACGTCTCCCTGACCGCGGCCGACCTCGCCTGATCGCGCCTGATCCCGTCTACCGGCCGAGGCTGGGGGTGCCGGCGGAGGCGCCCTTCCTGGGCAGGCGCAGGACGAAGCGGGCGCCCTCGTCGTCGCTGCGGCGGTCGGCGAGGATCAGCGAACCGCCGTGCGCGGCGGCGATGTCGCGTGAGATCGCGAGGCCGAGGCCGGTGCCGCCGGCGTCGCGGTGCCGGCCCTCGTTGAGCCGGGTGAAGCGCTCGAAGACCCGCTCGCGGTCCTCGGGCAGGATGCCGGGGCCGTCGTCGATCACCTCGACGACGGCCGTCGACGGCTCCTCGGTGCCGACGATCACGGTGACCGCGGACCGGGCGTGCCGGTCGGCGTTGTCGATCAGGTTGGTGAGCAGCCGGGCCAGCTCGGAGCGCCCCGCGGTCACCGTCACCGGGCCCTCCGACAGGACGGTGACCCGGGCGCGCCGGGGACGGCGCAGCACCTCCTGGTCGGCCAGCTCCGTCAGGTCCACGGTCTCGCGCGGGAAGTTGCGGTCGGCCTCCAGCCGGGCCAGCGCGAGCAGGTCGTCGACGACGGCCCCCACCCGGTCGGTGTTGTTGAGCAGGGCGCGCAGCGTGTCGGGCAGGTCGGTGGCGTCGGGGTCGGCGAGCGCCAGCTCCAGCTCCATCCGGAGCCCGGCGAGGGGGCTGCGCAGCTCGTGCGAGACGTCGACGACGAACGCGCGCTGCCGCGCCACCGCCTCCTCCAGCCGGTCCAGGGTGGCGTTGATGCTGTCGGCGAGCACCGCGATCTCGTCGCGCCGGTCCGGGACGGGGACGCGGCGCTGGATGTCGGTGGCGGTGATCTCGTCCAGCTCCCGGCGGATCGCCTCGACCGAGCGCAGCGCCTGGCTCGCCGACAGCCACGTCCCGTACCCGGCGATCGCGGTGACGATCGGGATGCCGAGCGCGAGCAGCGCCGCGAGCAGGGGCCGCGGGAACAGGCCCGGCTCGGGCGCGAGCGTGTAGACGTACTCCGCGCCGGGGCCGGGCATCCCCACCCGGTACTCGACGATCTGGAAGCACGGCCCGCCGGGCGCGTCGACGGCGCAGCTGCGGCCGATGCGGCGGTCGTTGCCGGGCGGGGGGCGCGGGAACGCCAGCGGCGGCCGGCCCTGCATCCGGCTGCTCGCCGCGATGACGCGGTGCCGGCCGTCGACGACCTGCGCGAGCGTGTCGCCGATCGTGTAGACGTGCGGGACCGGCAGGACGCCGGCGTGGATCACCGTGGCGATGCGCCGGCCCTCGCGCGCCAGGTCGTCGTTGAGGTCCCCTTTCACGTCCTGCCTGATCAGCACCACGAAGACCGCGTAGAGGACGGTGGTCAGCAGGAACGCCGCGAGCGCCGCCGTCACCGTCACCCGGAACCGGACCCGCGAGCCGTGCAGCGCGACCCGCCACACACAGCGGGTCAGGACCGCTGCGGTACGGCGGAGCCGGACACCGATGGCGACCTCCCGGGTATGTTGCCGATACCCGGTGTTTCTTGCCTGAGCAGGGCAAACGCGACCGTGGGCGGCGGGTAAAAGATCGGTCGGCCCAGAAGGCGCCCCCGGCGGTCAGTGTCTCGGTGGGGGGACGACCCCCCACACCCCCCGGCAACGGCAGACTGACCGCCGCCTTCCGCTCCGCTAGCGCTCCGCTCCAGGCGGCGGTCAGTCCTCGAGCCCCCAGCGGCCGCGGACGGCCCGGTCCAGCACCCCGAACAGCTGGTCGATCACGATCCCGATCACCAGGATGACGATCATGTAGGAGATCATGTCGGCGGTGTTGTTCAGCTCGCGGGCCTGCGACAGCAGCACGCCCAGCGAGGTGGTGCTGCCGATGATCACCAGCAGCTCGCCGGCCATCAGGCTGCGCCAGGCGAACGCCCAGCCCTGCTTGAGCCCCGCGATGAACGACGGCAGCGACGCGGGCAGCACCAGGTGCCGGTACAGGTTGAACCCGCGCAGCCCCATCACCTTCCCGGCGCGCAGCAGGATCGGCGGGGTGTAGTCGACGCCGGCGATCAGCCCGTTGGCGATGGACGGCGCCGCGCCGAGCACCACCACGAACAGGATCGCGCTCTCGCTCAGCTTGAACAGCAGGATGGCGAGCGGGAACCAGGCGATCGACGGCATCGTCTGCAGCCCGGTGATCAGCGATCCGAACGCGCGGCGCAGCACCCGGAACTGCGACACCAGGGCGCCGACCACGACGCCGACCGCGATCGACAGCGCGAACCCGACGATCGCGCGCTGCATCGTCAGCGCGACGGCCTTCCAGAACCGCGACGAGGTGATCTGGTCCCACAGCACCGGGAAGGTGTCGCGGGGGCCGGGCAGCACCCACGGTTCCTTCCAGCCGCTCCAGACGACCGCCTGCCAGGCCAGCAGCGCGATCACGACGGCGGCGGCCATCGGCCAGACGGCGGACCAGGTCCGCTGCAGCAGCCGCCGGCCGGTGCCGCCGCCGAGCTCCAGCGCGTCGAGGCCCGCGAGCTCGCGGTTCAGCCGGTCGGCCGCCGGGGCGTCGCCGTTCGCGGTGAGGTCGGGCGGGGTGTCGACCGGCGGGGTGTCGGCCGGCGGCGTGTCGGTGAGCGGGGTGTCGTTCCTGCTGGTCGTGTCATGCGCCATGGCGTCCGACCTCCTCGCGCAGCCGGTCGGTGATGGTCGCGGCGAGCGAGGCGACCTCGGGGGAGTCGACGCGGCGCGGCCGGTCCATCGGGACGGGGAACTCCTCGACGACCCGGCCCGGGCGGCTGCTGAGCAGCACCACCCGGTCGCCGAGCCGCACGGCCTCGCGGACGTTGTGCGTGACGAACAGCACCGACAGGGCGCGCTGCCGCCAGATCCGCTCGATCTCGTCGTGCAGCAGGTCGCGGGTCATCGCGTCGAGCGCGCCGAACGGCTCGTCCATCAGCAGGACGGTGCCCCGGCCGTCGCCGTCGCCGTCGTCCTCGGTCAGGGCGAGGGCGCGGGCGAGCGCGACGCGCTGCCGCATGCCGCCGGACAGCTGGTGCGGGCGCTTCCTCGCGAACCCGCCGAGGTGCACCGAGTCGAGCAGCTCGGCGGCGCGGGGCCGCCGGTCCGGGCGGGGGACGCCGCGCATCTTCAGCGCCAGCTCGATGTTCGCGGTGACGGTCAGCCACGGGAACAGCGCGGGCTCCTGGAACATCAGCGCGACCCGCGCGTCCTCGGTGTCGATCGTCCCGGCGCTCACCTTGTCGAGCCCGGCGACGAGGTTCAGCAGCGTGCTCTTGCCGCATCCGGACGCGCCGAGCAGGCAGACGAACTCGCCGGGCGCGACGTCCAGCGACACCTGGTCGAGCGCGAGCAGCCGGGTCTTCGCGGACCCGAACGCCTTGGAGACGCCACGAAGCCGGACCGCGGCGGCGGTCCGGCTCGGGGCGGCCGTGACGGCCTCTGTCATTTGTCGCTGACCTGTGCCTTCCCGCTCGCCTTGAGCACGTCGTTGAGGGGACCGAGGCTGTAGATCCCGTTCAGGTCGGTCTTCTGCAGCAGCCCGATCTGCTCGGCGTGCTGGGCGCCCGCGGTCAGCGAGGACGCGACCGGGTCGACGGTGAAGGTGATCGACTTGAACGCGGAGTCCAGGACGTCCGGCTTGAGCGGCTTGCCGCTCAGCTTGGTGAGGGCCTCGTTGGTGACCTTCTCGGCGTCGGCCTTGTTCTGGTTGATGTAGTCGGTGGCCTCGACGACGCCCTGCAGGAGCTTCTTCACCTCGTCCGGGTGCTTCTTCTCGAACTTCTGGCTGACCAGCAGGTTGGTGATGACGAACCTGCCGCCGGGCCACAGCGACGACTCGTCCAGCAGCTTGACGCCCTTGTCCTCGAGGACCAGGCGGGAGGCGTAGGGCTCGGGGACCCAGGCACCGTCGATGGTGCCCTGCTGGAAGGTCTGCAGGGTCTGCGCGTTCTCCTGCGGGACGATCTTGACGTCGCCGCTGCCGTCCTTGTTCGCGGTGAGGCCCTGCTGCTTGAGCCAGTAGCGGACGGCGACGTCCTGGGTGTTGCCGAGCTGCGGGGTGGCGATCTTCTTGCCCTTGAGGTCCTGGGCGTTCTTGATCCCCGGCTTGACGATCAGCGCGACGCCGCCGGACGCCGCGCCGGAGATGATGTGCACCGCCTTGCCGTGGGACTGCGCCCAGGCGTTGATGGACGGGTTCGGGCCGACGAAGGTCGCGTCGATCGCGCCGGAGAACAGCGCCTCGACGGCGGCGGGCCCGGCGTTGAAGGTGGCGGTCTTCGGCGCCTTGCCGAGGTGCTTGGCGAAGATGCCCTTCTCGACGCCGACGAGCGCGGTGGCGTGCGTGATGTTCGGGAAGTACCCGAGCCTGAGCTGGGTGTCCGCACCGGACTTCCCATCGCCGCCGTCGTCGCCACAGGCGCTGAGCGTCCCCGCGCCGGCCAGGACGATCAGTGCCGCGGCGGCCGCGCGCCATCGGAGTCTGCGATGCATTGTCAGTAATCCCTACTTACCAAGTGTGTTTGACGTGCTTAGTAGATAAGGTGGGCAATGATTTCGTCAAGTCGCTTGCGCGGCACGGTCGTGTAACGGCCGCGGCCGCCGAACGGCGAGCCAGTTGGGCGGTGGAGGGGGCGCGCGGGATAGGCTCGGTGACCGCACCGATCTGTCCCGTACCACCAGGGGGTTGCCCGTGTCGTCCATCGAGGCCGTACTCGCCCGGGAGATCCTTGACTCCCGCGGCAATCCGACCGTCGAGGTCGAGGTACTGCTCGCCGACGGGACCGAGGCCCGCGCCGCCGTCCCGAGCGGCGCCTCCACCGGGCAGTTCGAGGCCGTCGAGCTGCGCGACAAGGACGAGCGGTACGGCGGCAAGGGCGTCCGCAAGGCCGTCAAGGCCGTCAACGAGACCATCGACGAGAAGCTCGTCGGCTACCCCGCCTCCGACCAGCGGCTGATCGACCAGCTGCTGATCGACCTGGACGGCACGCCGGCCAAGTCCGAGCTCGGCGCCAACGCGATCCTCGGCGTCAGCCTCGCCGTCGCCAAGGCCGCCGCCGACTCCGCCGGGCTGCCGCTGTTCCGCTACGTCGGCGGCCCGAACGCGCACCTGCTGCCCGTCCCGATGATGAACATCCTGAACGGCGGCGCGCACGCCGACAGCAACGTCGACGTCCAGGAGTTCATGATCGCGCCGATCGGCGCGGCGACGTTCGCCGAGGCGCTGCGCTGGGGCGCCGAGACCTACCACGCGCTGAAGTCGGTGCTGAAGTCGCGCGGCCTGAACACCGGGCTCGGCGACGAGGGCGGGTTCGCGCCCGACCTGCCGAGCAACCGCGACGCGCTCGACCTGATCGTCGAGGCGATCGGCAAGGCCGGCTTCACCCCCGGCCGCGACATCGCGCTCGCCCTCGACGTCGCCGCCAGCGAGTTCCACGCCGACGGCCAGTACGCCTTCGAGGGCACCAAGCGCTCGTCCGACGACATGGCCGCCTACTACGGCGAGCTGCTCGGCAACTACCCGCTCGTCTCCATCGAGGACCCCCTCGACGAGGAGGACTGGACGGGCTGGGAGGGCCTCACCGCCGCCGTCGGCGACCGCGTCCAGATCGTCGGCGACGACCTGTTCGTCACCAACCCCGAGCGCCTCGGCCGCGGCATCAAGGCCGGCGCCGCGAACGCGCTGCTGGTCAAGGTCAACCAGATCGGCACGCTCAGCGAGACCCTCGACGCGGTGTCGCTCGCGCAGACCAGCGGCTACCGCTGCATGATGAGCCACCGGTCCGGCGAGACCGAGGACACCACGATCGCCGACCTCGCCGTCGCGACCAACTGCGGCCAGATCAAGACCGGCGCCCCGGCCCGCAGCGACCGCGTCGCCAAGTACAACCAGCTGCTGCGCATCGAGGAGCTGCTGGACGACGCGGCCCGCTACGCCGGCGCCGCCGCGTTCCCGCGCTTCGACGCGCAGGGCGCCTGACGGGCCGATGTCCCGGGACGAGCGGGACGACCCCCGGGGGGACGGCTCCCCGGGGGCCGGCGCGCGCCGCACCAGCCCGGCGCTGACCAGCCGGGCCGCGATCCTCGCGGTGGTGATGTGCGCGATCGCGCTGAGCCTCGCCTACCCTGTGCGCGAGTACATCGCGCAGCGCAAGGAGATCTCCGATCTCCAGCGCAAGCAGGCCGCCTCCCGCAAAAAGGTGGACGAACTCGCCCAACGCAAGCGTCAGCTGGGCGACAAGTCGTACATTGAGCGTGAGGCGACGCGAAGGCTCCACTACTGCCGTCCGGACGTGACGTGCTACATCGTCCTGGACGGCGGCGGGGACGACGGGCGCAAGGCCCGCAGCGACGGACCGGCGAGCCGGCCGCCGTGGTATGAGACGTTGTGGCGGTCGGTGGAGACCGCCGACAGGCCGCGCTGATCCCGTTCCGCGGCGGGGCGGGACGGGCGGCCGCGACCGGCGGGTGGGGCCGGGCGCGGGCGGGCCGGCGGCGCGGCAGGCCGACACGGATCGCGGGATCCGCGGGTGGGGACGGATGATCGACGAACGTTGCACAGGGGCATCCGGGGGAGCGCTCCCCGGCGCCGGGACGGCCGCGACGGGCCGGACGGCGGGGGCGGCGGCCCCGGCGCGCGAGCCGCGGTCCGAACCGGCGTCCGAGCGGGACGTCGCGGCGGTGGCGGCGCAGCTCGGGCGGGAGCCGCGCGGCATCCGCGGGGTCGCCTACCGCTGCCCGTGCGGGCTCCCGGCGGTGCTGGAGACGGCGCCGCGGCTGCCCGACGGCACGCCGTTCCCGACGCTGTTCTACCTGACCTGCCCGAAGGCGGCGTCCGCGATCGGCACGCTGGAGGGGAGCGGCGCCATGCGGGAGATGCAGGCGCGGCTCGCCGACGACCCTTCGCTGAAGGCCGCGTACGCCGCCGCCCACGAGGACTACCTGCGGCGCCGTGACGAGGCGGCCCGCGAGGACGGCATCGAGCCGCTGCCGGAGGGCATGCAGAGCGCGGGCGGGATGCCCGAGCGGGTGAAGTGCCTGCACGCCCTCGTCGCGCACGAGCTGGCGGTGCCCGGCGGCAACCCGTTCGGCCGCGAGGCGCTGGCGGTGCTGCCCGAGTGGTGGCGCTCCGGCCCGTGCGTCTGCGCCGCCCCCGCGAACGACCCCGACGACCCCGCCGGCCACGACGACCCCGCAGCCCAGAAGGACACCGACGCCGAGGAGGCCAAGTGACGCGCGTCGCCGCCATCGACTGCGGGACCAACTCGGTCCGCCTGCTGATCGCCGACATCGCCGCCGGCCCGGACGGCGGCACGCTCACCGACGTCGAGCGCCGGATGGAGATCGTCCGGCTCGGCGAGGGAGTCGACGAGACCGGCCGGCTGTCGCCCGCCGCGCTGGAGCGGACGTTCACCGCGATGCGCGGGTACGCCGAGCTGATCGAGCGGCACGGGTCCGAGACGGGCGAGGGCCCGATCAAGACGCGGGTCGTCGCGACGAGCGCCACCCGCGACGCCGAGAACCGGGCCGACTTCGTCAGCGGCGTCGTCGACATCTTCGGCGTCGTCCCCGAGGTGATCAGCGGGGACGAGGAGGCGGAGCTGTCGTTCACCGGCGCCACCCGGGAGCTGGCGGCGCTGCGTCCGGCCCGCCCCTACCTGGTCGTCGACATCGGCGGCGGCTCCACCGAGTTCGTGCTGGGCAGCTCGTCGGTGACGGCGGCCCGGTCGGTCGACATCGGCTGCGTCCGGATGACCGAGCGGCACCTGCGCGACGGCGACCCGCCGTCCCCGGAGCAGATCTCCAACACGGTCGCCGACATCGACGCCGCGCTCGCCGAGGTGCGCCGGACGGTCCCGGTCGACGAGGCGCGCACGCTGGTCGGGCTCGCCGGGTCCGTCACGACGGTCTCCGGCATCGCGATGGACCTGCCGGAGTACGACTCGACCCGGATCCACCTGTCCCGCGTGACCGCCGCGCAGGTGCACGAGGTGACGCGGCGGCTGCTGCACGCGACGCGGGCGGAGCGCGCGGAGATCGGCGTCATGCACCCGGGCCGGGTGGACGTGATCGGCGCGGGCGCGCTGATCCTGGACCGGATCATGCGCGAGTACGGGTTCGGCGCGGTCGTGGTCAGCGAGCGCGACATCCTCGACGGGATCGCCTGGTCGCTGGTCTGACCCCGCCTGTGCCCCGATCAGCCCTTGAGGGCCGACAGCAGCGCGGGGATCAGCACCGCGTTCGGGTTCTGCTGCGGGACGTACAGGACCGGCGACGGGCTGCTGGCCTGCCGGATCCAGACCCGGCCGCCGTCGACGACGGCGCCGGAGATCGACGTCCAGCTCAGCGACACCCGGTTGCCGCGCACGCCGCCCGGGTGGACGGTGAGGCCCTGCGCGACGTCCACCGACTCGCCGGCGCGGACGCGCCCGGCCAGCTCGGCGACCAGCCGCGGTTCCGCGCACGCCTGGCACAGCTGGATCAGCCGCCCCCAGACCGTCTCCGGCTCGACGGTCCCGCCCGCCTCGATGACGACCTCGACGCGCGGCCCGCCGTGGAACGGGTAGCGGCCGGCCTGGAAGATCCACCGGGTGCCGGGGGCCTGGCCGGATCCGGCCGGGATCTGCGCGGCCCAGTAGGCGACCCATTCGACGTGCGGCCACGCCAGCGCCGACTGCCCGTACGCGACGCCCTGCTCGTCGGCGTGCAACCGCAGCCCGTGGACGGTGGCGGCGACGCCCTGGACGGCGGCGGGCCCGCCCCACGAGGGCTGCCCCCCGTAGCCGGCGTACTGCTCGGGCTGCTGCCGGTACCCCTGCTCCGACGTGCGGGGACGCGGCGGGCGGTCGGGTTCGGGGTTGAGGCGGTCGGTCCAGGTCCGGCCGTCCCACCAGCGCAGGCTGCCGGTTCCGTAGGGGTCGGGATACCAGCCCGGTTGCGACAAGGCATGCCTCCGCTCGGCAATGGCGCACGCCGGACGCCCCGCGTCCCCGACCGGCGGAACCGCATCGTACCGAGGGCCGTCGCCGGGGCGTGCGAGGATCGAGGGCATGACCGATGCGCGCGCGCCCTATGTGCCACCTGGGACGGGATGGCCGGACGACCCCGCCGCCCCGGACACGCCCGTCGCGCACGGCGCCGGCGAGGTGATCGAGCTCGCCGCCGGGGCGCCGGACCTCGCGGAGCTGTGCGCGCGGCAGTCGGTGTGCCGGGCCTGCGACCGGCTGGTGGAGTGGCGGGAGAAGGTCGCGGTGGAGCGGCGCCGCGCGTTCGCGAACGAGGAGTACTGGGGGCGGCCGATCCCCGGCTGGGGCGACCCGGAGCCCCGCATCCTGATCGTGGGGCTGGCGCCGGCGGCGCACGGCGGCAACCGCACCGGACGGATCTTCACCGGCGACCGGTCGGGCGACTGGCTGTTCGCGTCGCTGCACCGGGTGGGGCTCGCGTCGCAGGCCACGAGCGTGCACGCGGCCGACGGGCAGCGGCTGATCGGCGCGCGGATGGCCGCGACCGTGCGGTGCGCGCCGCCCGACAACAAGCCGACGCCGCTGGAGCGCACGACGTGCCTGCCGTGGCTGGCGCGCGAGGTCGAGGACGTCGCGGGGAGCGTCCGGTGCATCGTGTGCCTCGGCGGGTTCGCGTGGCAGGGCGTGTGGCCGGCGCTGAAGCAGGCCGGATACGAGGTGCCGCGGCCGCGCCCGAAGTTCGGGCACGCCGCGGAGGTGGAGCTGGCGCCGCCGCCCTCGGCGGCCCGCCGGGATCCGGTGCTGCTGCTGGGGTGCTACCACCCGAGCCAGCAGAACACCTTCACCGGACGGGTCACCGAGGACATGCTCGACGCCGTCTTCGCCCGCGCCCGCGACTACGCCTAGCGCGCCGCGTCCGCGCGGCCCGCCTCACATCTTGCCGAGCTTGATCGGCGTGAGCCGGATCTGGCCCTGCTGGCAGACCGGCCCGCCGATCCAGCTGACGCTGAGGTACGTCGTCTGGTTGGGCGGGATGACGTGCAGCGCCCTGGCGGTGGGCTGGCACTGGGCGCCCTGGTCGTCGCCGTCGCCCGGGACGACGCCCCAGTGCAGCTGCTCGTAGGCGGACGCGCCGGCCGGGATCGTGATCGTGCGGGCGGTGCCCTCGCGGACGACCTTCGTCGGGAGCGCGCCGGTGGCGTTGGCGAGGCCGAGCCCGGACCAGCCGCCGGTCGTGCAGGCCGTTCCGGAGTTGTTCGTCAGCTGGAGCGTTCCGTACCGCTGCCCGGCGCCGGGGTCCCCGTTGGAGTACGCGGACGCGTGCAGGTCGGAGGTGGTGCAGTGGCGCGTCCCGGAGGCCCCGTTCGGCCGCTTCCCGGTGCCGGTCCCGGTGCCGGTTCCGGACGTGGTGGAAGTACCGCTTCCCCCGTGGGGTGCGCTAGTCTGTGAAGATCCGCCGTCCTGGGTGGAGGAGCTGGGGCTGGCGCTGAAACTGGCGTCGCATCCGGTGAGGGCTGCGGCCAGTGCGGCGGCGGCCAGAGTTCCCCAGATGATTCGTTGCATGCTCGCGCATCCCCTTCGTGGTGGGGGTCGTCGACGGTGGGGCAGGGCCTTGGCCAAGCGGGCCCTGATGGGCGATGGCCGGCCCCTGTTTCCGGTCATCGCGCGAGGTCGCTTGGCGCCCCCGTCCGGCCCTGTCCCGGTCCGTCCTCTCTCTGGTGGGTACGTACGGTGAGATGCCGGGCCGTCCGGGGAAGTTCGCGCCTTCTGGCGATCTTTCCGGTGTGACGGGCTTGGCGTGATCCGCTGGCGTATGCGGGTATCGGTCCCGTTATGCCTTCCGAGCGCAAGCACATCGTGATCGTCGGCGGCGGCTACGTCGGCATGTACACGGCCCTGCGGCTGCAGAAGCGGCTGCGCGGCGAGTTGCGGCGCGGCGAGATCGCCGTCACCGTCATCGACCCCCAGTCCTACATGACCTACCAGCCGTTCCTGCCGGAGGCGGCGGCCGGGAACCTGGAACCGCGGCACGTCGTCGCGCCGCTGCGCCGCGTCCTGCCGCGCTGCCGGATCGTCAACGGGTACGTCACGAAGATCGACCATGCCTCGCGCAGCCTCACCGTCCGCCCCGCCGGCGCGCGGACCGCCGGGGTGCCGGAGCGGACGATCGGCTACGACCGGCTCGTGGTGGCGCTCGGCTCGATCTCCCGCACGCTGCCCATCCCGGGCCTCGCCGAGTGCGGGATCGGCTTCAAGACCGTCGAGGAGGCCATCTTCCTGCGCAACCACGTGCTGCACCAGCTCGACATCGCCGCCTCCAACCCCGACGACGAGGAGGTCCGCCGGCGGGCCCTGACGTTCGTGTTCGTCGGCGCCGGGTTCGCGGGCATCGAGGCCCTCGCCGAGCTGGAGGACCTGGCGCGCGACGCGTGCAAGTTCTACCCGGACCTCGACCCGTCCGACATGCGCTGGATGATGGTCGAGGCGACCGACCGGATCCTGCCGGAGGTCGGCCCCGAGATGGGGACGTGGACGACAGAGGCGCTGCGCCGCCGCGGCATCGAGGTGAAGCTGAAGACGCTGCTGAAGTCGGCGGAGAAGCGGCACATCGTGCTGAGCGACGGCGAGGAGTTCGACGCCGGCACCCTCGTCTGGACGGCCGGCGTGAAGCCGCACCCCGTCGTCAAGGCCAGCGACCTGCCGCTGGACGACAAGAGCCGGATCAGGACGACCGACGAGCTGACCGTCGAGGGCCTCGACGGCGTCTACGCGGCCGGCGACAACGCGGCCGTCCCGGACCGGTCCGGCTTCGCCGAGTTCACCGCGCCGAACGCGCAGCACGCGGTGCGGCAGGCGAAGCGGCTCGGCGACAACATCGTGGCGGACCTGCGCGGCAAGCCCCGCAAGCCCTACGAGCACAAGTACGTCGGGTCCGTCGCGAGCCTCGGCCTGCACAAGGGCGTCGCGAACGTCTACGGGGTCAAGCTGCGCGGGCTGCCCGCGTGGGTCATGCACCGCACGTACCACCTGTCGCGGATGCCGACCGTCAACCGGAAGTTCCGCATCACCGCGGACTGGACGCTCGCGCTGTTCTTCCGGCGCGAGATCGTCTCGCTCGGCGAGCTGGAGTGGCCCCGGCAGGAGTTCGAGCTCGCGGCGGGCCGCACCACCGAGGACGCCTGAGGAGCGACGCCTGAGGAGCCGCGGCGGGACGCTCCACGCGCCGCGGCGGGACGCTCCAGGCGCCGCGGCGCGCCCGGGGAGGCCGGGGCCGCCGGGGCTCCCGCCGCAGGTCGCGCCGCCCGGCGGCACGCGCCCGGGTGCGCTCTCCTCGCCGTGTCGCGGGTCACCGTGCCGGTATGATGACGCCGCCCCTGTAGCCCAATGGCAGAGGCGGGCTCCCTAAAAGAGCCATTGTGTCGGTTCGAGTCCGACCAGGGGCACCCGTGCGCACCGATCAGCCCCTCGCCGCGGCCGGCGAGGGGCTGATCGCGCGTGGGATCTCTGCGCCAGTGTCGTGGCGGCTGCTCGGGCGCAGCGGCACGACGGCGGGGGCATCCGTTGGCGGGATCCCACCAGGTCCGTATGAAGTTCGACCGTATGCGATTGTCCGGCGGCTCGCGCAGCGCCGTCAGTAGTGGCGCTCGCGGCGCGCCCGCTCGTGCTCGCGGACGAGAGCCGCGGCGTAGCCGTGCGAGAGGTTGTGCTCGTCGGCCAGCCAGCTGCTCCGTTCCTCGCAGCGGGTGAACGAGGGACCGTTCTCGATCGTGGAGAACCACTCGGGGAGGTCACGTCCTGTGACCAACGGGATGCGGGCGATCAGCTTGCTGTGCGTCTCCGGCGAGTGGTTCAGTGACAATTGGCACCTCCAGGTCGCGGGGCTCTTCCTGGCACTCTGCAACACCGGCCCGTATGTGACAACCCCCTAACGGGGACCTATCTATTACGTTACGTAGATCATTCGTAACGGGGATGTCCTCCGGAAAACGCAGGTGGCCCGCACCGGCGCCGGAGCGCTCGGTACGGGCCACCGATACGGGCCGCAGAGGCGGGCCACCGCAGGGGCCGCTCGTCAGGAGAGCCGCTCCAGGACCATCGCCATACCCTGGCCGCCGCCCACGCACATGGTCTCCAGCCCGAACTGCTTGTCGTGGAACTTCAGGCCGTTCACCAGCGTGGAGGTGATCCGGGCGCCGGTCATGCCGAACGGGTGGCCGACCGCGATCGCGCCGCCGTTGACGTTCAGCTTGTCGAGGTCGATGCCGAGGTCCTCGGCGGACGGCAGCACCTGCGCGGCGAACGCCTCGTTGATCTCCACGAGGTCGATGTCGCCGATGGTCATGCCGGCCTTGGCGAGGGCCTTGCGGGACGCCTCCACCGGGCCGAGGCCCATGATCTCGGGGGACAGGCCGGTGACGCCGGTCGACACGATCCGGGCCAGCGGCGTGAGGCCGAGCTCGGCGGCCTTGGTGTCGCTCATGATGACGACCGCGGCGGCGCCGTCGTTCAGCGGGCAGCAGTTGCCCGCGGTGACCGTCCCGTCCGGGCGGAACACCGGCTGCAGCTGCGACACCTTCTCGTAGGTGGTGCCGGGCCGGGGGCCGTCGTCCTTGGACACGACGGTGCCGTCGGGCAGGGTGACCGGGGTGATGTCCTTCTCCCAGAACCCGTTGGCGAGGGCCTTCTCCGCCAGGTTCTGCGAGCGGACGCCGAACTCGTCCTGCGCCTGCCGGCTGACGCCGCGCATCCCGGCGACGTTCTCGGCGGTCTGCCCCATCGCGATGTAGATGTCGGGGACCTGGTCGTCCTGGCGCGGGTCGTGCCACACGCCGGCGCCGCCCTCGGCGGTCTTGGCGGTGCGGGCCTGGGCGTCGGCGAACACCGGGTTCTGGGTGTCGGGCAGCCCGTCGCTGCTGCCCTTGGCGAACCGGCTGACGGTCTCCACGCCGGCCGAGATGATCACGTCCGCCTCGCCGGCCTTGATCGCGTGCAGCGCCATCCGGGTGGTCTGCAGCGAGGACGAGCAGTAGCGGGTGATGGTCGCGCCCGGCACGTTGTCCCAGCCGAGCAGGACCGACACGACGCGGGCCATGTTGTAGCCCTGCTCGCCGCCGGGCAGCCCGCAGCCGAGCAGCAGGTCGTCGATCTGCGAGGGGTCCAGCTGGGGGACCTTCGCCATCGCGGCGGTGATCATCTGGGCGGTGAGGTCGTCGGGCCGGATGTCCTTCAGCGACCCCTTGAAGGCGCGTCCGATGGGCGAGCGCGCGGTGGCGACGATGACTGCCTCGGGCATGTGCGGGTCTCCTGTCTCAGCGGCCGTCTCCGGACCCCGGCGCGACCGTCGCGTGCGGACGGTGTTACTCGCCGGTCACGAGCAATCTAGCTCCCGCGCCGCACCCGCGCGCAACCCGGCCCCTCCGGCTGTGTTGACGGTGAGTCCAATAAGTATCCGCTTACTCACCTGGGCGAAGAGTCCCGGCCGCCCGGCCGCGTCAGGCGATGTCCGGAGCGACGGCCGGGGACGGCGGCGTGGGGTCGGCGGACGGCGCGGAGCGGCGGCGCAGCAGCCGCGCCCACCGGCCCCGGGGACCCCGGTCGCGGCCCGCGACGGACGCGCCCGACACCTCCGTGCCGGACACCTCCGCGGCCTCCGCCGCCGCCAGGTACACCGGCAGCACGCCCTCGCCGAGCCGCGGATCGGGCAGCGCGTCCAGGTCCGGCTCCAGGCCGAGCGCGTGCGCCATCGACGGCAGCACCGCCGCCGCGGCGGCGGCGTAGCCCCGCGCGGACGGGTGGTAGCGGTCCTCGCTGAACATCGAGATCGGGTCCGCGGCGAACTCGTGCCCGAGCAGGTCGCCCAGCGACACCGACCGCGCGCCGTGCTCCACCACCGCGATCGTCTGCGCCGCGGCCAGCTGCCGGCTCGCCCGCCGCGCGATCCACTTCAGCGGCTGCATCAGCGGCTTGATCGTGCCGAGGTCCGGGCACGTCCCGACGACCACCTGGCAGCCCGCGGCGCGCAGCCGCACCACCGCGTCCGACAAGTACCGCACGGACGTGCCGGGCGGCACCCGGCCCGTCACGTCGTTCGAGCCGATCATGATGACGGCGAGGTCCGGGCGGACCTCCAGCGCCCGGTCGGTCTGGCCCGCCAGCTCGGCCGACCGCGCGCCCGAGCGCGACACGTTCGTCATCCGGACGGGCCGCCCCGCGATCGCCGCGAGCCCGGAGGCCAGCATCGCCCCCGGCGTCTCGGCCGCGGTGTGCACGCCGAGCCCCGCCCCGGTCGAGTCGCCCAGCATCACCAGGGACAGCGGCGGGCCGGCGAACTCCCCGCCGTAGAGGCCGTCCGCCACCGGCGGATCCCCGTTCGGCGTCGCCTGGATGATCTTGCGGGCGAGCTTGGCCTCCGCCACCAGCAGCCCGAACGTGATGCCGCCGAGGGCCGTGATGCCCCCGCCTCCGTAGGCCGCGGCCGCCGCGATCCGGCGCGCCGTGAACGCTCTCAGCATGTTCCGTTGACCCTCCGTGATCGAGTTGTACCCCCGCGGGGGCCGTTCGATGCCCGCGGCCCCCGATCTCGGCTACCGTCGGTGCTGGGGCATCCCCCGACGCCGCGCCGGTCACCCTGCGTCACACGCCGCTGGAACGGGCGCGCGACCCGTTGAATTCCGACTCACTGAACGACAAGGACGTCGCGGTGCACGTACACGACTCGCTCGTCGAGCTGATGGGCAACACCCCTCTCGTTCGGCTGCGCAAGGTGACCGGCGGCCCGTCGAAGGACGGCGGCCCGCAGGTGCTGGCCAAGGTGGAGTACTTCAACCCCGGCGGCTCGGTGAAGGACCGCATCGCGGTCCGGATGATCGACGCCGCGGAGGAGTCCGGCGCGCTGAAGCCGGGCGGGACGATCGTCGAGCCGACGTCCGGCAACACCGGCGTCGGGCTGGCGATCGTCGCGCAGGAGCGCGGCTACAAGTGCGTCTTCGTCTGCCCGGACAAGGTCGCCAAGGACAAGGTGGACGTGCTGCGCGCGTACGGCGCGGAGGTCGTCGTCTGCCCGACGGCCGTCTCGCCGGAGCACCCCGACTCCTACTACTCGGTCTCCGACCGGCTCGCCGCCGAGATCCCCGGCGCGTGGAAGCCGAACCAGTACACCAACCCGCAGAACCCGGTGTCGCACTACGAGACGACCGGCCCGGAGCTGTGGGAGCAGACCGAGGGCCGGATCACCCACTTCGTCGCGGGCATCGGCACCGGCGGCACCATCAGCGGCACCGGCAAGTACCTCAAGGAGGTGTCCGGCGGCCGCGTGAAGATCATCGGCGCCGACCCGGAGGGCTCGGTGTACTCGGGCGGCTCGGGCCGCCCCTACCTGACCGAGGGCGTCGGCGAGGACATCTGGCCGGAGACCTACGACCGCGACATCTGCGACGACGTCATCGCGGTCTCCGACAAGGACTCCTTCCTGATGACCCGCCGCCTCGCCCGCGAGGAGGCCCTGCTCGTCGGCGGCTCCTGCGGGATGGCGGTCGTCGCCGCCCTTCGCGTCGCCGCCGAGGCCGGCCCGGACGCGGTCATCGTCGTCCTGCTGCCCGACGGCGGCCGCGGCTACCTCAGCAAGATCTTCAACGACAGCTGGATGGAGGACTACGGCTTCCTGCCGTCCTCCACCGAAGAGGCCCGCGTGGACGAGGTGCTGACCCGCAAGGGCGGGGCGCTGCCGGAGTTCGTGCACGTCCACCCGCACGAGAGCGTGCAGACCGCCATCTCGATCATGCGCGAGTACGAGGTGTCGCAGCTGCCGGTGATGAAGGAGGAGCCGCCGGTGATGGCGGCCGAGGTGATCGGCTCGGTCGTGGAGAGCGAGCTGCTGGACGTCCTGGTGAAGGAGCGCTCCGGCCTGCTGGACGCGGTCGAGGCGCACATGTCGCCGCCGCTGCCGACGATCGGCTCCGGCGAGCCGGTGAGCAAGGCCGTCGGCGTCCTGGAGAAGTCGGGCGCGGCCGTCGTCCTCGTGGACGGCAAGCCGAAGGGCCTCATCACCCGCCAGGACCTCCTCGCCTACCTGGCCGACGCCAGCAACTGATCCACGTCCCCGCACCACCGGAGCCCGGGGACGGCCGAACCGCCGGCCGTCCCCGGGCTCCGCCGCATCCATGAGATATGCGTCACATCGGACGTCGTCGATGTCACGGGACACCGGGTCGATCGGCTCTCAGGTCCGCCGGCCGCGCGATGCCCGCGGCCGCAGCGGAGATGCCCGCGCTCGCCGCGCAGACGCTGTCCTCGAACACCTGCCTGTTGCTGCTCCAGCCGCCCGAGGCGGCGTCCCTGCCGACCCACTACCGGGTCCCGATGACGTACACGAACTCCACCCGCACGCTGACCTTCGGCGCCAAGCTGTCGCTCATCGCCCCGACCAGTTGCCCCGGCGTGCAGATCACCGACACCTACAGCTACACGGGCTCGGTCGTGATCGGGGAGCCGCTGAAGGTCACGCCCGCGGCGTCCTGACGCCGGGGCAGGGCGGGCTTTCCGGCCCCGGACGCGGCGAAGCGCCGGGGACCGTGTGGTCCTCGGCGCTTCGCCTTGGAAGGGAACCGGATTGCGGGGCCGCGGCCCGTGGGCGGCATTTCTGACCGGGGCCCCGCAATCCGGCGTCCGCGGGGGCGTGCCGTCCTAGGACGGGTAGCCCGTGCCGACGTACTGGTCCTGCATCGGGTCGGGGCGTCCGAGCTTCTTCTTCGGCTCGTCGCCGTGGCCCGGCCACCAGGCCCGGTGGCCCAGCATCGCGGTGATGCCCGGCACCAGGAACGTCGACATCACGAAGGCCGACAGCGCGATGCCCATCGCGACGGAGAAGCCCATCTGCTTGAGCATCGACACCGGCGCCAGCAGCATCACCGAGAAGGTGCCGGCCAGGATGAGGCCCGCCGCGGCGACCGTCGGGCCGCCGTGCCGGACGGCGCGGGACGCCGCCTCCCGGGGGGAGTACCCCTCCTTGGCCTCCTCGCGCAGCCGCGCGGTCATCAGGATGTTGTAGTCGGTCCCGATGGCCAGCACGAACAGGTAGAGGATGATCGGCAGCTGGAAGATCACGCCCTCCTTGCCCTGCGCGTACTGGAAGACGTACACCGCGGAGCCGAGCGTGGAGGCGAAGCCGAGCAGCACCGCCACGACCAGGTAGAGCGGCGCGACCACCGACCGCAGCAGCAGCGCCAGGATCAGCGCGATCAGCACCGCCGCCACCGGCAGGATCACCGACAGGTCGCGGTTGTTGACGGCGTTGATGTCGGCGTAGGTCGCCGTCGGGCCGCCGACGTAGGCGCGCGTCCCGGGCGGTGCGATCTTGTGCACGGCGGGCGCCAGGTCGTTCTTGACCAGGCTGATCGCCTCGTTGGAGGCCGGGTTCTTCTTCAGCACCAGGTCGACCCGGGCGACGCCGTCCTTGCCGGGCTCGGCCGGGTTGACGCGCCCGACGCCGGGCGCGGTCTCGGCCTTCTTCGAGAACTCGGCGAGCTGCTGCTTGCCGACCGGCTGCCCGTTCGCGCTCTTGATGAACACCTGGACGGGCTGGGTGAGGCCGGGCGGGAAGCCCTTCTCCATGTCCTTGGTGGCCTGCGCCGACTCGGTGTTCTGCGGGAACCCGGCGGCGAAGTCGTAGTCGGACTTGAAGCCGAGCGCGCCGATGGCGAGCACGACCATGACGCCGCCGGCGGCCAGCGCGGCGATCGCCGGGTGGCGGCCGACGCCGCGGCCGATCGCGCCGGAGACCCGCTCCTTGGGCTGCTTCTTCCAGGCCTTGGACGGCCAGAACACCGCGGTGCCGAGCAGCGAGACGATCGCCGGGAACAGGGTCAGCGAGGTGATGCCCATGGTGACGACGGAGATCGCCAGGGCCGGGCCCCAGGCGCTGAACACGCCGAACGTCGCGAGCAGCAGCACCAGGAAGGTGACGGCGATGGCGGCGGCGGCCGAGGAGATGACCTCGCCGACCCGCTCCACCGCGTGGATCATCGCGGTCTTCTTGTCCTCGCCGGCCCGCAGCCGTTCGCGGAACCGGAACATCACGAACAGGTAGTAGTCGGCGCCGATGCCGAACAGCACGATGAGGATGATGGTGCTGAGGCTGTCGTCGCCGGAGAAGCCGAACAGCTTCGAGGCGGTGCCGATGAGGCCCATCGCGACCTGCATCGTCAGCATGATCACGACGATCGGCAGCACCGCGGCGATCGGCGCCCGGAAGATCACCAGGATCAGCCCGATGATCAGCACGAAGGTGGCGATGCCGACGATCTCGAAGGACTTGTTGAACGAGTCCTCGTTGTCGACGAAGCCGGCGACGTCACCGCCGACCTTCGCCTCCAGGCCGCTGCCCTTCAGCAGGGTCGGGAGCTGCTTGCGTATCTCCTTGACCGCGTCGCCCTGCTTCTCGCTGGCCGCCTGGTCGGTGCCCTTCATCGGGACGGAGATGACCTGGACGGCCTTGTTGGGCGCCACCAGCTGCTGGCCGGTGAGGAAGTTCAGCACGGTGGCCGGCTTGTGCGCGTTCATGGACGCGGCGGCCTTGTCGATCACCCGGGTGTCCGCCGGGGTGATCTTCCCTCCGTCCGAGCGCTTGACGACGACGATGGAGGAGGTGTCCTCCTGCTGCGGGAACGCCTTTTGGGCGATCTTGGCCGCCTGCACCGACTCGTACTTGGAGGGCAGGAAGTCGCCCTGGTCGGACTCGGTGGACAGCTTGGGGGACAGCGTGATGATGAGACCGGCGGCCACCAACCAGGCCACGATGGTCCACCATGGGTGTCTCACGACGAAGCGCGCGAGCCGAGCGAACATGCGTCTTCCTTAAATAAAGGGTCAACTCGGGATACTCGTTAAACGGTAGGGATCGCGCGCGCCCTTGCCGTCAACCCGCGTGCTGAAATGGGGGCTGATACCTCCGGGGGAGCTCCTCCTCCCAGAGGAGGGGCGGCGGGTGGATAGCCTCGTACCCATGGACAACGAGGTTCACCGGGGGTTCGAGACCCTGGCCATCCACGCGGGACAGGAGCCCGACCCCGCCACGGGGGCGGTCGTCCCGCCGATCTACCAGGTCTCCACGTACAAGCAGGACGGGATCGGGGGGCTGCGCGGCGGCTACGAGTACTCCCGATCGGCCAATCCGACGCGTACCGCGCTGGAGGTATGCCTCGCCGAGATCGAGGCGGGGGCGCGCGGGCTGGCGTTCGCGTCGGGGCTCGCCGCTGAGGACGCCCTCATCCGCACCGTCTGCAAACCCGGCGACCATGTGATCATCCCGAACGACGCCTACGGCGGCACCTACCGCCTCTTCGCGAAGGTCGCCGAGCCGTGGGGCGTGTCGTTCGACCCGGTGCCGCTCGGGGACGCGGCGGCCGTGCGCGCGGCGGTCCGCCCCGAGACGAAGCTGATCTGGGTGGAGACGCCGACGAACCCGCTGCTCGGCATCGCCGACATCGCCATGCTCGCGGGCATCGCGCACGACGCGGGCGCGCTGCTCGCCGTCGACAACACCTTCGCCTCGCCCTACCTGCAGCGGCCCCTGGAGCTCGGTGCGGACGTCGTGGTGCACTCCACCACCAAGTACATGGGCGGGCACTCCGACGTCGTCGGCGGGGCGCTGATCGTCGCGGACGGCGGGCTCGGCGAGCGCCTGGCCTTCCACCAGAACGCGATGGGCGCCGTCGCGGGCCCGTTCGACGCCTGGCTGACGCTGCGCGGGATCAAGACGCTCGGCGTCCGGATGGACCGGCACTGCGCCAACGCCGAGAAGGTCGTGGAGCTGCTCACCCGGCACCCGGCCGTCCGGCAGGTGCTCTACCCGGGGCTGCCCGACCACCCCGGCCACGAGGTCGCCGCCAAGCAGATGCGGGCGTTCGGCGGCATGGTCTCGTTCCGGATGGACTCGGAGGACGCCGCCGTCCGGGTGTGCGAGCGGACGAAGCTGTTCACGCTCGGCGAGTCGCTCGGCGGCGTCGAGTCGCTGATCGAGCACCCGGGCCGGATGACCCACGCGTCGGCCGCGGGGTCGCCGCTGGAGGTCCCGGGGGACCTGGTCCGGCTGTCGGTCGGCATCGAGGACGCCGACGACCTCCTCCGCGATCTGGAGCTCGCCCTGGGGTAACGTTCCGACCTGCGAAGACGCCCCCGCCCGCGCGGACGGGGGCGTCGCCGTGCCGGGGGGCGAAAACCCCGAACGCCACATGCTTCCCGCAAGGCACGTGATCAAACATCTATACTCAGCCCGCCAGGTTCGTTCACGAAGGGGCCCGGGGTGCGCAAAGTACTGGTCAGTGGGGCGGCGTTCGCCGCGACGTGTGTCTCCGCCGTAGCCGTGCCGATGGCCGCCCAGGCCACCACTCCCGGCCCGAGCCCGACGCCGTCGGTGTCGGCCCCGTCGGACGTCCCCACGGACGCCCCCGGCTCCGAGACCCCCACCGGTCCCTCCGACAGCGGCTCGCCCGGCACCGGGTCGCCGTCCGGCACGCCGCCGTCGCAGGCCCCCGACGGGGAGCCGCAGGGCACCGCCGGCGGCACCGACGGCGTCGTCCGCGCCAAGGCCGTCATGGTGACGCCCAAGCTCCCGCGGTTCGCGACGTACAACTACGGGCCGTCCGCGAGCCAGCGCGTCGACGCCTACTGGCAGCCGACGCCGGCCCAGCGGGCCAAGGCGCGCGGCGCCAAGCGCGCCCCCGCCGGCGCCACGGGCGCGCAGACCGCGACCCGGCCCGGCGTGCTGATCATCCACGGCGGGTACTGGCTGGGCGGCAGCAAGGACAGCTGGAAGTACTTCGCGCGGAGGCTGAGCGACGCCGGCTACGTCGTCCTGTCGGCGAACTACCGGCTCGCGCCGAAGGCGCAGTGGCCGGCGCAGCGCGACGACGCCCTCGGCGCCCTCCGGTTCATGAAGAAGCACGCCCGCACGTGGAACCTCGACCCCGACCGCATCGTCGTGCTCGGCTCGTCGTCCGGCGGGCAGCTCGCGACGCAGATCGGCACCCACGGGACCGGCACCGAGCTCGTCCGCGGCGTCGTGGCCCTGTCGCCGCCGAACAACCCGTTCCTGGCCTACAAGGACGGCGCGCTGCTCGACGCCTCGTCCCGGCAGCGCAAGCTGCGCCAGGCCGTCGTCGACCTCGTCCACTGCGTGCCCGGCTCGGCGGAGGCGACCGCCGAGGCCGCGGACTGCTGGAAGCGCGTCGAGGACGCCGACACCACCACCCACGCGTCCGCCGGCGACGCGCCGATGCTGCTGCTGCACGCCACCGGCGACTTCGTGCCGGTGACGCAGAGCCAGGGCCTCGCGAGCGCGCTGCGCGCCGCGGGCGTCCAGGTCAAGGTGCAGACGGTCGACGGTGTCATGCACGCCTCGGACATGCTGAACGTCCCCGGCATCACGCCCGAGATCATGCAGTGGATCAAGGCGCACACGAAGGCGCGCCCCTGACCCCGGAGGGGCGCGCCCCGCGGGACGTCAGGCGTTCCAGACCATCAGGACGAGGATCACCAGCCAGATCAGCGCGATGACGCCGGAGATGGCGGCGATGCGGCCGCGCTCCACCTGGGCGACCTCGCCCGCCGCGGGCCTCGCCGCCACCGGCGTCTCACCGGTGGTCTTCGCGGCGCCGGACTCGCCGCCGTCCTCGGCCTCGGCGGCCGCCTCGGCCTCCGCCTGGGGCGCGGCGGCCGCGACCGCCGCGGACGCGGGGCCCGCCTCGTCCAGCAGCTTCGCGGCCTTCCGCTGGTCCCGCTCGACGATCAGCAGCAGCACCAGCGCGACGATGAACAGCGTCATCGACGCCGACAGCCACACGTGCGCGAGCTCGCCCTTCGCCAGCCACAGCCCGAACAGGAAGATCAGCAGCGTGCCGGCGCCGTAGATCTGCGTCGTGCGGTTGAGGTACCGCACCACCGTGGCGTTCCGGTGGCGGATGTAGCGCGGCGTGGACATCGTCGCGGCGGTCAGCGGGCCCAGCGTGAAGATCGCGAACCCGATGTGCAGGATGAGCAGGATGCGGTCGGAGGTCGACATGTGCCGACCCTAGTCCCCGGCGCGCCGGGGCGCCGCGCCACCGGCGGCCCCGGCTCGGCGGGCCACCGGCTCGGCGGCCTACCGGCGGCCCCGGCGGACCCTCAGGTAGTCGCTGACGACGTACTCGCCGAGCCGGTCGGCGTCCGGCGCGAACACCCGGCCGCCGTTGCGGCGCGCGACCTCCTCCACGAACGACACCAGCCGCCGGTCGTCGGCCAGCATGAAGAAGTTCATCGTGGCGCCGCGCCGGGTCATCTTGTCGACCTCCGCGAGCGTCAGCACCAGCGTGTCGGTGGACGGCGGGTAGTCGAACAGCGAGCGGCCGTCCGGGCGCAGGTGCGCGGTCGGCTCCCCGTCGGTGACGACCAGGACGATCGGCTCGAAGTCGGGGTGCCGGTCCAGATGCCGTCCCGCGATCATCAGCGCGTGGTGCAGGTTCGTGCCCTGCACCATGTCCCAGTCGAGCCCGGCCATCTCCTCGGGGTGCAGCGTCCGCGCGTAGTTGGAGAACCCGATGATCTGGATCGCGTCCTGCGGGAACTTGCTGGTCACGAGGGTATGCAGGGCCAGCGTGGTCTGCTTGGCCGCCGCCCACGTCCCGCGCAGCACCATCGAGTACGACAGGTCCACCAGCAGGCAGACCGCCGCGCCGGTGCGCCGCTCGGTCTCGTGCACCTCGAAGTCGTCGACGCCGAGCCGCACCTTCGCCGGACGCGCCGGACCGCGCCGGTCCACCGCGTCGGCGCCCACCGGCTCCAGCACCTCGGCCGCGGCGAGGGACTCCACGGACGCCGCCGGGGCCGCGACGAGCCCGGCCGCCGCGCCGGGCGGGGGCCCCTCCATCGCGCTGCGGCGGATCGCGTTGCTCACCGTCCGGACGACGTCGAGGGGCTGCTCGTCGCCGAACCGCCACTCCCGGCTGGCCCCGGTCAGCTCGCCCGCCTGCCCGGCGTCGCGCTGGTCGTGGTCGCCCTGCCGGCCGGACGTCAGCTGCGAGAACACCCGGCGCAGCGCCGTCTCGCCGAGCCGCCGCACCGCCTTCGGCGTCAGCTCCAGCTTCCCGCGGTTGCGCCGCAGGTAGCCCTGCTTCTCCAGCTCCTTCTCCAGGCGGCGCAGCGCGTCGAGGTCGTCGACGGCCTGCCGGCCGAGCGCCCGCCGGACGGCGTCCTCGTCGATGTCGTCGAGCCGCGCGCCCGGGTAGTCCTGGCCGAGCGCCGCCTCCAGCTCCGACAGGTCGGCGAGCTCCGCCAGCGCGGTCGTCGCGTCGCCCATCCCGAGCGGGTTCTCACCGTCCATCTGCTCGGGCTGCCCCCAGCCGAGGTCGGGACGGCGCGCGCGCAGCGCGTCACCGAGCCGCGTCATCTCCATGGCCAGGCCCGCGTCCTGCATGGCCTGCTCCATCAGCCCCGCCAGCTCGGCGCGCTGCTCCGGGCTGAGCGACGCGAGCAGCCGGTCCATCGCGGCGGCGCGGCGGGCGAGCTGGTCGACCAGCTCCTCCAGGTTCTCCGGACGGTCGGGGAACATGTCCCCGTACTCGTCCATGAACCGGTCGAAGTCGGCCTGGGTGTGCTCGCCCCGCGCGTCCTTCTCCAGCATCTCGTTCAGCGACGCCATCATGTCCTTGACGCGCTGCATCGCCGCCGGATCCTGGTTCTGCAGGGCCTGCTTCATGCCCTGGAACTGCGAGTCCAGCACCTCCCGCCGCAGCAGGTCCTTCAGCTGCTCGAACGTCCGCCGCGCCGCGTCGGACCGCCACTGGTAGTCCGACAGCCGCCGGATCGCCTGCGAGGTGTCGGAAGGCAGCGCGTCCAGCTCCGCCTCGCGCAGCCGCGCGTCGTCGGACGGGTCGGGGAACAGCTCCGCCCGCTCCTGCCCGATCGCCGTGTCGAGCAGCGCCCGCGCCTCCTCCAGCGTGCCGTCGAGACGGCCCCGCTCGCGCAGCGCGCGCCGCCGCTCCCGCACCTCCCGCAGCAGGTCGTCGAGGCCGCGGCGGCCCTGCGCGTTCGGCAGCCCGCGGCGCAGCAGCTCCCGCAGCGCGTCGTCGGGACGGGTGCCGTCCAGCACCGAGTCGCCCATCGCGTCCAGCGCGTCGCGGACGTCGTAGGGCGGTGCGAGCGGGTCGGGCCCGTCCTCGTACGCGCCGTACCTGTACCGGCTCATCGAACCTCCTCGGACATGGCGCCTCCAGGACCCGCGCTCAGGTCCGGTACGTCGCCGTCCCGTCGGCCCGGCCGCCCTGCACGTCCTTGGACAGCCGCCGGGTCAGGAACAGCCCCTCCAGGGCGAACTCCAGCGCGGCCGCGGCCTGCTCGGGGGACTCCCCGGACATGCCGAGCCGCTCCATGATCTTGGCGAGGCCGGGCACCTGCCCGATCCGCCGCAGCAGCTCGGTGGAGGGCACCAGCTCGCCCGACTCGACGGTGTCGCCGGAGTCGAACTTGTCCAGCAGCCCGGACAGGTCGGCGGGGCCGAGCGTGCGCCGGTAGGTCTCGGCGACCGCGCGGCGCAGCAGGTGCTCCAGCACCTCCTGCTCGCGGCCCTCCTCGCTGACCTCGAACTCCACCTTGCCCATCAGCGACGGCACCACCGCCGGCAGGTCGCAGACCCGCGCGACGGCGCGCTCCTCGCCGGCCAGCGCCGCGCGCCGCACCGCGCCCGCCGCGACCGTCTCCGCGCCCGCCAGCGCGAACCGCGCCGACACGCCCGACCGCGCGTCCACCGCCGTCGACTCCCGGACGAGCCGGGTGAACCGGGCGATGACCTCGATCAGGTGGTCGGGCACCTCGGCGGGCAGGCCCGCCAGGTCCGCGAAGTCGGACTCCTGCCGGATCAGCGCCAGCTCGGCGTCCAGCTCCAGGGGGTAGTGGGTGCGGATCTCCGCGCCGAAGCGGTCCTTCAGCGGGGTGATGATCCGGCCCCGGTTGGTGTAGTCCTCCGGGTTGGCGGACGCGACGAGCAGCACGTCCAGCGGCAGCCGCAGCGCGTAGCCGCGGATCTGCACGTCCCGCTCCTCCAGCACGTTCAGCAGCGCCACCTGGATCCGCTCGGCCAGGTCGGGCAGCTCGTTGATGGAGAAGATCCCGCGGTTGGTGCGCGGGACGAGGCCGAAGTGCACGGTCTCCGGGTCGCCGAGGGTGCGGCCCTCGGCCACCTTGATGGGGTCGACGTCGCCGATGAGGTCGCCGACGCTCGTGTCGGGCGTGGCGAGCTTCTCGCCGTAGCGGTCGTCGCGGTGCCGCCACTCGACCGGCAGCTCGTCGCCCAGCTCGGCGGCGAGCCGGCGGCAGCGCACGCACACCGGGTCGTAGGGATGGTCGTTGATCTCGCAGCCGGCCACCACCGGGGTCCACTCGTCCAGCAGCCCGCCGAGGGTGCGGATCAGCCGCGTCTTGCCCTGCCCGCGCTCGCCGAGCAGCACGAGGTCGTGGCCGGCGAGCAGGGCGCGCTCGAGATGGGGGAGCACGGTGTCGTCGAAGCCGAGGATGCCGGGGAAGCGCGGCTCGCCGGATCTCAGCCGGGCGAGCAGGTTGTGGCGGATCTCGGCCTTCACCGATCGCTGGACGTGGCCGCTGGTGCGCAGCTCGCCCAGTGTGGTCTCGCGTGGTGTGGATGAACGCACGCGATCGACACTACGTCGCCGGAGCGCGCGATCGCACCCGTCCGCCGCGGATTCCTCGGCCCCCGCGCCCGGGCGCGCCGAGACCCGAGCGAGACCTCGATGTTGGGTCAGATGCGTCCGGCGGGGGAGACTGGGAGGTGTGATGCGACCCGGTGAACGGAGAGAGGGAGGCGGCGCCGATGGCGCGATTCGGTGACGGCCTGGCCCTCGGCCCCGATCTGTCCAGTGCCGCCGTGTCCGCGGTCGAGCAGGCGCTCGCGCCGCTGTCCGCGGCGCCCGACCTGGTCTGCGTCTTCATCTCCGGGGACGACCCGGAGGAGATCGCGGCCGCGGCGCGGCGCGCGGCGCTGGCCGTGGCGCCCGCGCTGGTGATCGGCTGCAGCGCGTCCGGGGTGATCGGCGGGGGCCGGGGCGTGGAGGACGCGGGCGCGGTCAGCGCGTGGGCGGCGGTGCTGCCCGGCGCGCGGCTGGAGGCGTTCCGGCTGGAGACGCTGAAGGCCGAGGACAAGCTGATCGTGGTCGGCATGCCGGAAGGACAGGACGACGACGTGGTCGGGCTGCTGCTGGCCGACCCCTACAGCTTCCCGGTGGACGCGTTCGTCGAGCGCTCCGACGACGCGCTGCCCGGCCTCGCGCTCGTCGGCGGCCTCGCCGAGGCGGGCGAGCACGGCGAGGCGCGGCTGTTCGTGGACGGCGACGTGTACGAGGACGGCGCGGTCGGCGTGGTCATCGGCGGCGCCGTCAGCGCCGCGACCGTCGTCAGCCAGGGCGCCCGCCCGATCGGGCCGGACATGGTGGTGACGAAGGCCGACGAGAACGTGCTGTACGAGCTGGCGGGCGTGCCCGCGCTGGAGAAGCTGGAGCAGATCGTCCTGGAGCTGCCCGAGGACGAGCAGGAGCTGGCCGGCCGCGGCCTGCTGATCGGCGTCGCGATGGACGAGTACGCCGACGAGCACGAGCGCGGCGACTTCCTCGTCCGCGGGGTGGTCGGCGCCGACACCGACAGCGGCGCGATCGCGATCGGCGACGTGGTGGACGTGGGGCGGACCGTCCGGTTCCAGGTCCGCGACGCGGGCGCCGCGGAGGAGGAGCTGACCGCGCTGCTCGACCGGTTCGACCTCGCGCCCGTCGAGGGGGCGCTGCTGATCTCCTGCAACGGGCGGGGGCAGGCGATGTTCCCCGACTCCGACCACGACGCCAAGGTGCTGGACCGGGCGTTCGGGCCGGCGGGGGTCGGCGGGTTCTTCGCCGCCGGCGAGATCGGCCCGGTCGCCGGGCGCAACCACGTGCACGGGTTCACCGCGTCGATCCTGGCGTTCGGCCGGGCGGGGGACCGGTGATGGCGGCTGCGGATCCGGCCGAGGCCGCGGCGGCGGGCGGCGGGAGGGCCGCGCCCGTCCTCGCGGTGGACATCGGCGGGACGAAGCTGGCCGCGGCGGTCGTCGAGCCCGGCGGGCGCGTCGTCGCCTACGACCGCGTCGCCACCCCCAACGGGGAGGGGCTGGACGCCGAGGGCCTGTGGCGGACGCTGCAGGGCCTGCTCGACAAGGTGCACGCCGACGCGGGCTCGCCGGCGCTCGCGGGCGTCGGCTGCGGCTGCGGCGGCCCGATGACCTGGCCCGCCGCCGAGGTGTCGCCGCTCAACATCCCGGCCTGGCGGGGCTTTCCGCTGCGGGAGCGGCTCCGCGACCGGTACCCGGGGCTGCCCGTCCGTGTGCACAACGACGCCGTCTGCGTCGCGATCGGCGAGCACTGGCGCGGCGCGGGGCGCGGGCGCAGCAACCTGCTCGGGATGGTGGTGTCGACCGGCGTCGGCGGCGGCCTGATCCTCGGCGGGCGGCTCGTGGACGGTGCGAGCGGCAACGCGGGGCACATCGGCCACGTGGTCGTCGAGCCGTCCGGGCCGCCGTGCGAGTGCGGCGGGCACGGCTGCCTGGAGGCGATCGCCCGCGGCCCCGGGCTGGTCGCCTGGGCGCGCGGGGAGGGCTGGCGGCCGGGCGGGCAGGACGTCACGGGCGTCGAGCTGGCGTCCGACGCGCGCCGCGGCCACCCGGTCGCGGTCGCCGCGATGCGCCGCGCGGGGCACGCCATCGGCGTCGCGATCGCGTCGGCGACCCACCTGTGCGACCTGGACGTCGTCGCGATCGGCGGCGGCGTGTCGCAGGCGGGCGCGCTGCTGTTCGACCCGGTGGAGGAGGCGTTCCGGGCGCACGCGTGGATGGCCTTCGCGCGCAAGACGCAGATCGTCCCGGCGGCGCTCGGGCAGACCGCCGGGCTGATCGGCGCCGCCGCGCTGGTCTTCGCCGCCGACCGCTACTGGAACGTGCGGGACTGAACCGGGCGGCGACCGGACCGTGCGTGGCCGGCCCGTGCGGGACTGAACCGGGCGGGGCCGAACCGGGCGGGCCGGGGCCCGGTGCCGCCCGTGGGAAGATCGTGGCATGAGTGCCGTCTTCATCGACGAGGTACGCGCCGCACGGGACCTCCTGCGCGACGTGGCGGTGCCCACCCCGCTGATCTCCTCCCGGGTGCTGTCGGAGCTCATCGGCGGGCCGGTGCTGCTGAAGTGCGAGAACCTGCAGCGCACCGGCTCCTTCAAGATCCGCGGCGCGTACGTGCGGATCGCCCGGCTGAGCGCGGACGAACGCGCCCGCGGGGTCGTCGCCGCCAGCGCCGGCAACCACGCGCAGGGCGTCGCGCTCGCCGCGTCCATGCTGGGCTGCGCGTCGACGGTGTTCATGCCGGTCGGCGCGCCGCTGCCGAAGATCGCCGCGACCAAGGGGTACGGCGCGCAGGTGCGGTTCCCCGGCCCGACCGTCGACGACTGCCTCGTCGCCGCGCAGAAGCACGCCGAGGAGACCGGCGCGGTCTTCATCCACCCGTTCGACCACCTCGACGTCGTCGCCGGGCAGGCGACGATCGGGCTGGAGATCCTCGAGCAGTGCCCGGACGTCGCGACCGTCGTCGGCGCCGTCGGCGGCGGCGGGCTGATGTCGGGCGTCGCGGCGGCGGTGAAGGGCGCCGCGAAGGAGCTCGGCCGCGACTCCGGCGTCAAGGTCGTCGGGGCGCAGGCCAAGCGCGCCGCCGCGTTCCCGCCGTCGCTCGCGGCCGGGCAGCCCGTCCGCGTCGAGCTGCAGCCCACCATGGCGGACGGCATCGCCGTCGGCCGTCCCGGCGACATCACCTACGGGCTGGTCAGCGAGCTGGTCGACGCCGTCGTCACGGTGACCGAGGAGTCGATCTCGCAGGCGCTGCTGCTGTGCCTGGAGCGCGCGAAGCAGGTCGTGGAGCCCGCGGGCGCGGCCGGCGTCGCGGCGCTGCTGGAGCATTCGTACGCGGTGAAGCCGCCGGTCGTCGTACTGCTGTCGGGCGGCAACATCGACCCGCTGCTGCTGTCGAAGGTGCTGCGGCACGGCCTGGCGGGCGCGGGCCGGTACCTGGTCGTCCGCTGCCGCCTGAAGGACCGTCCGGGCGCGCTCGTCACGCTGCTCAGCGAGCTGGCCGAGCTGGGCGTCAACGTGCTGGACGTGATGCACGAGCGGGTCGCCGCGCGGCTGCACGTCGAGGAGGCGGAGGTGCTCATGCACCTGGAGACCCGCGGCGCCGACCACTCCGAGGACGTCATCGGCCGCCTCCGCGCCAAGGGCTACACGCTGACGCTGAGCTGATCTTCGGTTGCGGCGTGCGTGCCGCCCTCATGCACATGGCGACGAGGGCGGCACGTCACAGGTGAACGTCGTTCGGGACGTCAGAGGGCCGGCTTGCCCTCGGAGTAGAGCCACTTGGCGGCCCAGCCGCTCACGTCCGTGTGCGAGATCTGCTGGGCGAACGCGACGAAGTCCTTCGTCGAGGCGTTGCCGTAGCGGTAGCGGGCGGGCCACGCCTTCAGCAGCTTGAAGAACGCCTTGTCGCCGATGGTGTCGCGCAGCTTGTGGATCGCCATCGCGCCGCGGTCGTACACCAGGCCGTCGAAGATGTGGTCGCGGCCCGGGTCGGCGACCTTGCCCTTCCACAGGTCGTCGCTCGCCGGGGTCGCGTAGTCGTCGTCGAAGGCCTGCTGGACGGTCTTGCCGCCGTGCGCCGCGTTGTACAGCCACTCCGAGTACGTCGCGAAGCCCTCGTTCAGCCAGATGTCGGCCCACCGCTTCGGCGACACCGAGTCACCGAACCACTGGTGGCCGAGCTCGTGCGCGAGGAGGTCCCCGGACGGGATCGCGCCGGGGTGGCGGCCCAGGTCGTACACCGGGCGGCCCTGCGTCTCCAGCGCGTAGCCGACGCCCGCCTTCACCGTGACGCCGCCGGTGGAGGAGTACGGCCAGCGGCCGTACAGCCCGGACTCGAAGTCCACGACCTCGGCCGTCTGCTGGTTGAACTTCTTGGCGTCCGCAGCGGAGATCGCCATCGCGCGGTCCGTCGCGGTGAGGTTCGGCACGCCGCCCTTCGTGCGCCCGGTGACCACGTCGTACTTGCCGAACGCGACCATGGCCAGCTCGCTGGCCATCGGGCTGCGCATCTCCCAGTGGGTGGTGGTCAGCCCGGCCTTGGTGCGCTTGTCCGTCAGGTCGCCGTTGGCGAGCGTGGTGAGGTCCTGCGGCGCGGTGAGCGTGAACGAGTACGTCGCCTTGTCGGTCGGGTGGTCGTTCACCGGGTAGACGGTGGCGGCGCCGATCGGCTGGTTCAGCATGATCCCGCCGTCGGCCGTCGGGATCCACCCGGAGACGCCCAGCGCCGGGTCGTTGATGGTCTGCGGGACGCCGGAGTACACGGCGCGGACCTGGAACCGGCGGTGCTCGCGCAGCCCCTTCCGCGGCGTGATCACCAGTTCCTGCGCGCCGGAGCGCGTGTAGGCGGCCTTGTGGCCGTCCACGGTCAGCGACGAGATCTTCAAGGGGCCCTGGAAGTCCAGGTCGAACCGCGACAGGTCCTGCGTGGCGCGCGCGGTGACGGTGGTGACGGCCTGGATCGCCTTGCTCTTCGGGTCGTAGCGCAGCGCGATGTCGTAGTGGGAGACGTCGAAGCCGCCGTTGCCCATGTCCGGGAAGTAGGGGTCGCCGGCACCGGGCGCGCCCGGCGTGAACCGCACGGCGTCGGCGTCGGCGGGGACCGCCGCCGACACCATGAGGCCCGCCGCGGCGCCGAGCACCACGGCGGCAAGAGCTCTGGGGGTTCTGCTCATCGATCTCGTCCTCGGGTGAGACGACACAAGTGGATCAAGAATTTCCGGTGCCAGGGCGGTGTTCAAGCGCGTTTCCATCTCGAATTCGTTGGTCCGGGACGGATTTCGCGGTGGAACCGGAACGGGGGCCGGCGGTGCGGGCTGTGGACAAGGCGCCGCCGCCCGCCGCTCCGGCGAGCCGACCAGGGGGCCGCCCGCCGCGGACGGCGGACGGTCCGGAAGGTCCGTTCACTGCTGGATGGTGCCGTACGCGCGGCCCGCGGGTGCGGGAACCGGCCGCATTTTCCGAGACCGTTGCCGTCCCTAGGTCACTTCGCGGGACGGCCCTTGCGGTACAGCCACGCGTCGAAGAACGCGTCGAGCTTCTTGCCGGACACCTCGTTCGCCAGCGCGATGAACTCCTTCGTCGTGCCGGTCGAGTACTTGTGCTGCTTCGTCCACGTCTGCAGGAGCTTGTAGAACGTCGGCTCGCCGATCCGGCTCCGCAGCGCGACCAGCGTCATGCCGCCCCGGTCGTACACCGAGCGGCCGAACATCTGGCGGCGGCCCGGGTTGCCCGGCGGCACGTCCCACAGCTCGCCCGCCGACCCCTCCCGGTACCGCTCGTCGAACTGCTGCTGGACGCTCGGCCCGCCGGACTTCTCGCCCCACAGCCACTCGGCGTACGTCGCGAAGCCCTCGTTCAGCCAGATGTCCTGCCAGCGGCCGACGCTCACGCTGTCGCCGAACCACTGGTGCGACAACTCGTGCGCGACGACCGTCGGCTGCAGCCCGAACGCCCCGTACACCGGGCGGGTCTGGGTCTCCAGCGCGAAGTCGACCTGCGCGTTGTCGATCAGCCCGCCGGCGGAGTCGAACGGGTACGGGCCGAAGAGCTTCGACCACTGGTCGATGACGTCGGCGTTCAGCTTGGCGAAGGCGTCCACGTTCACGCCGGGGACGCTCGGGTCCACCGCGGTGATCACCGGCTTGCCGTCGGCGGTCTTGCCCGTGCGGACCGCGAACCGGCCGACGTCCACGGTCGCCAGGTACGTCGCCATCGGCTCCTTGACGTGCCAGGTCGTGGTGGTCGTGGCGCGCCGGTCGGCGGCCGGCACGACCGGCGGGCCGCCGTTCGGCGACCCGCCGCCGGGCGACTCCCCGCCGCCCGGACCGCCGCCCGAGCCGCCGCCGGGCGCGCCGGGAAGACCGGGCGTGCCGCCTCCGTCCGATCCGGTCACCGGCGTCGTGGGCTCGCCGTTGGCGATCGCCGTCAGCCCCTGCGGCACCGTGACCTCGAAGTCGAACGTGGCCTTGTCGCTCGGATGGTCGTTGGCGGGGAACCAGGTGTGCGCGCCGCTCGGCTCGCAGGCGATGAACACCCCGTCGGACGTCCGGACCCACCCGTAGGTGCCGAGGATCGGGTCGGAGATGGTGCGCGGCGTCCCCGAGTACTTCACCACGGTGGTGAACTTCGCGCCCTTCGCCAGCTCCTTGGCCGGGGTGACCTCCAGCTCGCTGCCCGCCCGCTGCTGCCGCGCCGGCTTGCCGTCCACGGTGATGGACGAGATGGTCAGGCCGGTCAGGTCCAGGTTGAAGCGGCCGAGCTGCTCCTTGGCCGTCGCCGTGATCGTCGCCGTCGCGGTCAGCTCCGTGGACGCGTCCGGCGTGATGTTCAGCTTCAGGTCGTAGTTCTGGACGTCGTAGCCGCCGTTCCCGTCGCCGGGGACGTACGGGTCGCCGGCGGTCGTCGGCCCGGCGGGGCCCGCGGCGGCGGCCGAGGACGGCCCGGACCCCGACTTCCCGTGCCCGATGGAGACCTCGCAGGCGGCGGTCAGCGAGCCCGCGACGGCGAGCGCGGCCAGCCCGGCGGTGCCGCGCAGCGCGGCGCCGCCGCGGAGCGCGAGGCCGCGCGGCACGATCCCGCGCGGCGCGGCGCCGCGGCGGGCGGCACCCCGGCCGCGTCGGCGGGGGCTGGGGGACTTTCCGGCCATATGCACGCCGCCCAGCCTGCCCGGGACGGGCCGTGCCCGGCAACTCAGGCCCGTGCCCGGCACCTCGGGCCCGTCCCGCGGCACGCCCTCAGCGGTGCGCGTACGGGTCGGGCAGGTGCGCGCCCGCCTTGATCACGACCGTCCGGGCGACCTTGTCGTGCAGCGCCTGCTTGCGCGGGTCCCACAGGATCCACAGCACGTCGATGAGCCCGATGCAGCCGCAGATGCCGCCGAGGACGGTGTAGAACGCCGCCCGGCCCGCCGCCTGCCCGGTCGTGACCGCCATGCCGTCGTCCTGCCGGACGACCCGGATCTTCAGCAGCATCTTGCCGAGCGTCTGGCCCCACCTGGCCGTCATCAGCCAGAAGTAGAGGAAGCCCAGGACGATGCTGACCGCGTTGGTGCCGACCCGGGCGCCGTCGTACATGGTGCCGTTGTTGTGGAACACGTGGTCCCAGTTGACGAACGGCAGCGAGATCAGCCCGACGACGATCCCGACGAGGATGCCGTCGATGATGGCCGCGCCGAGGCGCGCCCACCGGCTCGCCAGCCCGGCGGACGGGTCGGCGTACTCGCCCGGGCCGCCCTGGTACCGGGGGAGCCCGCCGTACGGGTCGCCCTGACCGGGGTAGGGCTGCTGCTCCTGCCCGTACCCCGGCTGCTGGCCGTACCCGGGCTGGCCGTACCCGGGTTGCCCGTACCCGGGCTGGCCGCCGTAGGGCTGCTGCTCGCCGTAGCCGGGCTGGCCGTAACCCGGTTGCTGCTGGCCGTATCCCGGCTGCCCGCCGTAGGGGTCCTGCCCGCCGTACGGCGGACCCGTGTACGGGCCCGGCTGCTCCGGCTGTCCCGGCTGCCCGTGTGGTTGCTGCCCGTGCGGCCGGTCCTCCGGCTGGTCCCCGGACTGGGGGTCATTGGGCGGTTGCGTCATGTCTGAGAGGTTCGCCGCGCCGCGTCCGTCCAAACCTCGCCGCGTCGGCGGAGACCGGAATGTTTACCGCCTGGATGATCAAGGGTTGCCGCCGGGCCGGGGATCAGGTACGCGCGTACGGGTCCGGCGCCCACGCCGGCGCCCGCACCACCACCGTCCCCGCGACCATGTCGTGCACGGCCTGCCGGTCGCGGTCCCACAGGATCCAGGCGTTGTCGAGCATCGCGACGAACCCGAACAGGCCCCCGAACGGGACCAGGAAGGTCAGCGCCGTCGTGATCGCGCTCGCCAGGAAGACGAACCCCTGCCGGGCGATGATCTGCCCCCAGCTCGCGGCCGTGTGGTCGTCCGCCCGCACGACGCGGATACCGACCGCGCGCTTCCCGATCGTCTTGCCCCATAGGGCGTGCTGGACGGTGTAGTAGGCGACGCTCAGGAGCATCACGACGGCGTAGCCCACCACCAGGCGCGGGATGTCGTAGGCGTCCAGCGGGTTCTTGAGGCTCTGCCCGGTGTCGGCGGCCTCCCGCAACCGATCCCAGCGGATGGCGAACAGCGCGACCGGCACGTTGAAGATGCCGACGATGAACCTGTCGATGAGCCCGGCGGCGAACCGAAGCCCCCGGCTCGCGAGCGCGCCCGGTTCGCCCGGGCCGTAGGACGGCGGGCCGTAGCCGCCCTGGCCGTACGGCGCCTGCGCGTAGGGAGCCTGGCCGTAGCCCGGCTGCCCGGGCCCGTAGGGGGCCTGCTGCGCGTAGGGGGCCTGGCCATATCCGGCCTGGCCGGTTCCGGGCGCGGGGTACCCGGCCGGGGGCGCGAACACCGGCTGCGGGCGCCCGGGAGGCGCGCCGTACGCGCCCTGGTACGGCGGCGGCCGGTCGTCGGCCGGCTCCGCCGGTGCGGGGACGCCCGGCAGTGCCTCGCCGCCCGGAGCCTCCCCGGACGGTGCCTCCCCGGACGGCGTGTGCGCGGACGGTGCGTCCGGGGAGGCCCAGCCCTGGTCCGGCGGCTCCGGGCGCGGCGGCGCCCCCGCGTCCTCGGGCGGCTCGGCGTTCTTCGGCGGTTCGGTCATAGCGCCACAGTGTGCCGGTCCGCGCCGCCGTCCGCCCGCCGCGGCCCTGACCGGCCCCGGACACCGGCCGTCCCCGGGCCGGTCAAGCCGCGCGGCGGCCGCGTCACAGGTTGCCGCGGCGCTCCTGCTCGCGCTCGATCGCCTCGAACAGCGCCTTGAAGTTGCCCTTGCCGAAGCCGAGCGACCCGTGCCGCTCGATCAGCTCGAAGAACACCGTCGGACGGTCCTGCACCGGCTTGGTGAAGATCTGCAGCAGGTAGCCGTCCTCGTCCCGGTCGACGAGGATGCGGCGCTTCTGCAGCTCCTCGATCGGCACCCGCACCTGCCCGATGCGCTCGCGCAGCTCGGCGTCCTCGTAGTAGGAGTCGGGGCTCTCCAGGAACTCCACGCCCGCGGCCCGCATCCGGTCGACCGACGCGAGGATGTCGTTCGTGGCGAGCGCGATGTGCTGCACGCCCGGCCCGCCGTAGAACTCCAGGTACTCGTCGATCTGCGACTTGCGCTTGCTCTCCGCCGGCTCGTTCAGCGGGAACTTCACCTTCCGGGTGCCGTCCGCGACGACCTTCGACATCAGCGCCGAGTACTCGGTCGCGATGTCGTCGCCGACGAACTCGGCCATGTCGGTGAAGCCCATGACCCGGTGGTAGAACTCGGCCCACTCGTCCATGCGCTCGACGTTGCCGACGCAGTGGTCGATCGCCTGGAAGAACCTCTTCTCCTGCGGCTCGACGATCGGGTCCGCGGCCGCGAAGCCCGGCAGGTACGGGCCGGTGTAGTTGGAGCGGTCGACCAGCGAGTGCCGCGTCTCGCCGTAGGTGGCGATCGCCGCGATCGTCACCTTGCCGTGCTCGTCCTCCAGGACGTGCGGCTCCTCCAGGCCCGTCGCGCCCTTGGCGAGCGCGTGCCGGTAGGCGTGCTCGACGTCCGGCACCTCGATCGCCAGGTCGACGATCCCGTCGCCGTGCTCGGCGATGTGCCGGCCGATCGCGGTGCCCGCCTTCACCGGGCCGCGGAACACGAACCTGGCGCCGCCCGACTCCAGCACGTGCACCGCCTCGTCCGGGCTGCCGTTCTCCGGGCCGCGGTAGGCGACCCGGCGCATCCCGAAGGCGGTCGAGTAGTAGTGGGCGGCCTGCTTGGCGTTGCCCACGGCGAACACGACGGCGTCCATGCCCTTGACCGGAAACTCATCCATGCCCACCAATCTCGACGGACGTCGACAAGGTGCGCAAGAGTCGTCGAAATCACTGCACAACCTGTACAGTCGCTGCCGGAAACGACCGGTCGCTCTGTACAGCGTGACCAGGACCACAGGAGCCGGGGAGGACGCCGTGCCCATCGACGAGCTGGACGGCCGGCTGATCGAGATGTTCACCGCCGAGCCCCGCGTCGGCGTACTGGAGGCGTCCCGCCGCCTCGGCGTCGCCCGCGGGACCGTCCAGGCCCGCCTGGACCGGCTGTCGCGCGACGGCGTCATCGCCGGGTTCGGCCCCGAGATCGACCCGGCGGCGCTCGGCTACGGCGTCACCGCGTTCGTCACCCTGCAGCTGCGGCAGGCCGGCGGGCACGACCCCGTCGCCCGCCGCCTCGCCCAGGTCCCCGAGGTGATCGAGGCGCACACGATCACCGGCCCCGGCGACATGCTCTGCCGCATCGTCGCGCGCAGCAACACCGACCTGCAGCGCGTCATCGACGTCCTCGTGGACGTCGCCGGCGTCGAGCGCGCCTCCTCGGTGATCTCCCTCGCCACCCAGATCCCGTACCGCACCCTCCCCCTCGTCCGGGAGGCGGCGGGACAGAGGAGCGGCCCGGGCCGAGACGGCGGCCCTGGGCAAAACGACGGTCCGCCGCCCCGGTGAACGGGACGGCGGACCGCGATGTGGTTCCCGGCCGGTGACGCCGCTCGGGGAGCGGCGATCGCGGCTGTGCGTCAGCCGCCGTAGGGGGTCGCGTCGAGGATCTCGACGGTCATGCTGCGCCCGTTCGGCAGCGTGTAGGTGGCCTTGTCGCCGACCTTCTTGCCGTTGATGGCCGCGCCGAGCGGCGACTTCGGCGAGTAGACGTCGATGGGCGCGCCGACCTCCTCGCGGGAGGCCAGCAGGAACGTGACCTCCTCGTCGTCGCCCTCGAAGGTGACCGTGACGGTCATGCCGGGGCCGACGACGCCCTCGGTGCGCGGCGCCTCGCCCACGCGGGCGTTCTCCAGGATGCCCTGGAGCTGGAGGATCCGGCCCTCGATCTTGCCCTGCTCCTCCTTGGCCGCGTGGTAGCCGCCGTTCTCGCGCAGGTCGCCTTCCTCCCGCGCCGCCTCGATCTTCTGAGCGATCTCGATGCGGCCCGGGCCCGACAGGTGGTCCAGCTCAGCCTTGAGCCGGTCGTACGCCTCCTGGGTCAGCCAGGTGACGTTGTCAGCGCGGGTCTCGGTCACGGGTACTCCTCATCCACATGTTGCGATCCTCGCCGGCCCTTCCGGGCGGGCGCCACATCGACATGAAGTGCGGCCGGGTGAAACCTCTAGCCTATCCGGTGTGTGCGGGTAAAGGTTCCCTGAACTCGGCGTGTGCAACCGGCCAATCGGGTTTCGCCCGCCGAACGGACGATCCGGGCGCGGCCGCCCCGCCGCGGCGTCACGCCTTCCGGCAGCCCTGCACCTGGGCGCTGGTCGCCTTGTGCGGCGTCGGCAGCGTCTCCGACATGCCCGCCTTCGAGGTCCCCGCCGGGACCGTGACGTCCTTCTTCGCGATCACGGTCATGTTCTCGTCGAAGGCCTGCAGCGTGCAGTGCACCACGTCCTCCTTCGGCTTGGCGATGGAGAAGTTCACCTCGATGGAGGCGGGGCGCGCGTCATAGGTGATCAGCTGCGCGTCGATCCCCGGGGTCTGCCCCACGTGCGCGGCGATGAACCCGAAGCCCCCCGCGGCGACCGCGCACACGATCCCGATGATCACCAGGCCGAGCCGGCCGCGCTTGGGCTCGGCGGGCGCCTCGGGCGCCGGCACGCTCGTCGTCATCGCGGGGAATCTCCGTGCGGGGTGCGGACGTTGTCAGGGACAATTCTCGTCTGTAGGCGCGGATGCTCCGAACCGGGGTCCGCCTTCACGGTAAGAAACGCTCGCTGAGAGGGAGAACCCCAGGTGTCCGAGGTCATCGACGATACGACGTGCGCCGGGCCGGACGGGGGCGCCGAACCGCTGCGCCTGATGGCCGTGCACGCCCACCCCGACGACGAGTCCAGCAAGGGCGCGGCCACGATGGCCAAGTACGTCGCGGAGGGCGTGGAGGTCCTGGTCGTCACCTGCACCGGCGGGGAGCGCGGCGACATCCTCAACCCGGCGATGGACCGCCCGGAGGTCAAGGCCGACATCGGCAAGGTGCGCGAGGCGGAGATGGCGCGGGCCCGCGAGATCCTCGGCGTCGGGCAGCGCTGGCTCGGCTTCGTCGACTCCGGCTTCCCCGAGGGCGACCCGCTGCCGCCGCTGCCGGAGGGCTGCTTCGCGCTGGAGCCGCTGGAGACCGCGAGCGAGCCGCTGGTGCGCGCCGTCCGCGAGTTCCGCCCGCACGTGATGCTGACCTACGACGAGAAGGGCGGCTACCCGCACCCCGACCACGTGAAGTGCCACGAGGTGTCGGTGGAGGCGTTCGAGGCCGCCGGCGACCCGGACCGCTACCCGGACGCGGGCGAGCCGTGGCAGCCGCTCAAGCTCTACTACCACATGACGTTCAGCAAGGACCGCATCCTCGCGCTGCACACCGCGATGGAGAAGGCGGGCCTGGAGTCGCCGTACCACGAGTGGATCGAGCGCTTCGAGGAGGAGAAGGAGAAGCGCGCGACGTGGGAGGTCACGACCCGCGTCCCGTGCGCCGACCACTTCGAGACCCGGGACCGCGCGCTGCTCGCGCACGCGACCCAGATCGACCCGAACGGGTTCTGGTTCCGCGTCCCGCTGGACGTCCAGCGCGAGGCATGGCCGACCGAGGACTACCATTTGGCCAGGTCCCTGGTCGACACCGAGTTGCCGGAGGGCGACCTGTTCGCCGGCATCCGGGAGAAGGTGTGTCTGTAGTGCTTCCGCTCGCCCACGCCATTCCGCTCAACAACGACACGGTCAGCCCCGGCTTCCTCGGCTTCGGGGTGTTCCTGGCGCTGCTGGTCGCGCTGGTGTTCCTCGTCCGCTCGATGAACAAGCAGATGAGGAAGATCCAGGCGCCCCGCGAGGCCGACCTCAAGCAGCAGGAGTGGGAGCGGGCGCAGGCCGCCAAGGCCGCCGCGGCCGCCGACCGCGAGGCCGGCGACGAGTCCGCCGGCACCGCCTAGCCCGCGCCGGCCGGGCACCCCCCATGAGCGACGCGCGCACCGGGCCCGCCGCGCCCGCCGCCCTGCCCGCCCGCCGGCCGTCCAGGGCGGACGCCCTGCTGCGGTCGCGCGGCGGCGCGGCGCGGGTCACCTTCTTCGAGCTCTTCTTCGACCTGGTCTTCGTCTTCGCGGTGACCCAGCTGTCGCACCGGCTGCTGGAGCACCTGACCGCCCGCGGCGCCGCCGAGACGCTGCTGCTCCTGCTCGCGGTGTGGTGGGCGTGGATGTACACGTGCTGGACCACCAACTGGTTCGACCCGGACCATCCGGCGGTCCGGCTGGTGCTGGTCGGCGTGATGGTCGCCGGGCTGTTCATGGCGGCGATGCTGCCCGGCGCGTTCGGCTCCGGCGGGGTGTGGTTCGCGGCCGCCTACGTGGCCATCCAGGTCGGCCGGACCGTCTTCGTCGTCGCCGCCACCTGGGCGCACGAGCTCGGCCGCAACTTCCAGCGCGTCCTGTTCTGGCAGGCGGTGTCGGCCGTGCTGTGGATCGGCGGCGCGCTCGTGGACGCGGCGGACGTCCGCGCCGGGCTGTGGGTGCTCGCCGTCGTCCTGGAGTACCTGGCCCCGTGGCACGGGTACACGACGCCGCTGCTGGGCCGGTCCAGCACGGCCGACTGGACCATCGACGGCGGCCACATGGCCGAGCGCTGCCAGCTGTTCGTGATCATCGCGCTGGGCGAGTCGGTGCTGGTCACGGGCGCGACGCTGGGCGCGCACACGCCGGGCGCGGGGGTCGCGGCGGGGTTCGTGTCGGCGTTCGCCGGCGCCGTCGCGCTCTGGTGGATCTACTTCGACCACACGGCGGAGAAGGCTGCCGAGCGGATCGCCGGGTCCCCGGACCCGGGACGGCTGGGCCGGTCCGCCTACACCTTCATCCACATCGTGATGGTCGCGGGCATCATCGTCGGCGCCGTCGCGGACGAGATGGTGATGGCGCATCCCGGCGGGCACATGACGGCCGGTTTCGCGGCCGTCGCGGCCGGCGGCCCGGCCCTGTTCGTGTTCGGGCACGCCCTGTTCAAGCGGGCCGTCTTCGGGGAGTTCACCCGGGCCCGCCTCACCGCGCTGGTCGCGCTCGCGGGGCTCGCGGCGATCTCGCCCGCGCTGAACCCGCTGACCTTGCACATCTGCACGACGGCCGTGGTCGCCGCCCTCGCGCTGTGGGACGTGCGCGCCTACCGGCTGTACCGCCGCGACCTCGGCGTCCTCGGCGTCCCGGGGACGCGGCCCGTCGCGTTCGGCGAGACCGCCGAGACCGGCGCGTTCACCGAGGCCGGAGAGCCCGCCGAGACCGGCGAGGCGCCCGCGGGACGCTGAGCCGCCCGGTTCCGGCCCGCCGCGTCGGGGGAAGGACCCGGACGTGCGCGCGAAATTCGAGGAGTCCTACCGGGCGCTCCCGCCGGACGCCGCCCGGCTGCTCCGGCTGCTGGGCCTGCAGCCCGGCGACGACTTCGGCGTCGCCGCTGCGGCCGTCCTCGCCGGGGTCCCGGAGGACGGCGTCCGCGACCTGCTGGGGACGCTCGCCGATCGCGATCTCGTCGAGGACGCGGGCGGCGGCCGGTACCGGCTGCCGGGGCCCGTCCGCGACTACGCGCGGGAATGGGCCGCCCGCGAGGACACCGAGGAGGAGCGGGACGCGGCGCTGCACCGCGTCCTGGACCACTACCTCGCCGGCACCGCCGCGGGAGAGGCCGAGCTGGAGGCGGAGGGCCTGGCGCTGCTGCACCGGGAGCGCTGGGCGGAGGCCGCCGAGGCGCTGGAGGAGTGGCTGCGGCTCGCCGAGCGGGACGGCGACCGCCGCACGGTGCTGCTCGCGCGGCACAACCTCGGCCGCGCGCTGATGGAGACGGGCGCCCTCGACCGCGCCATCGGGCTGCTGGGCTCGCTGCCGGACGAGTTCGCCGCGCTCTCCGACGACCACGACCGGGCCCGCGCCCTGACCACCCTCGGCGAGGCATACCTGCGGGCGGGACGGCCCGTCGCGGCGACCAACTTCTTCGGCCAGGCGCTGGAGATCGTCCGGGCGGAGGAGGCACCGGAGCGGGAGGGCGACGCGTTCGTGCACCTCGCGGACGCGGCGCGGCAGCGCGGCGACGCCGCGGCCGAGGGCGCCGCCCTCGACCGCGCGATCGCGCTCTACGGCCCGGTCGAGGCCGCGAAGGCGGAGGCCGCGGCGCGCCGCCGGGAGGGCCTCACGCCTTCCGATGGTCCCAGCTGACGACGGTGTCGGGGTCCATGACGATGAGGACGCGCTTGGACATCGCCTGCTCGATGCCGGCGGCCATGGCGGGGTCGATCGGCTCGCCGATCTCGGGGACGGGCAGGCCCGCCATGCGGGAGCCGACGACGTAGCCGACCTTGTGCAGCTCGTCGCGGTCGTCGATGACCAGGCCGCGGCCGTACAGCGCGACGCCGCGCAGCTCGTTGTACTCGACGCCGTCCTCGACGAGGCAGGTCATCGTGGGGTTGCGGCGCAGGTTCACGACCTTCTGCGACGAGTGGTACGTGGTGAACGCGATCTTGCCGTCGAGCAGCGCGTAGAACATGGTGACGAGGTGCGGCTCGCCGTCCTTGCCGATGGTGGCGACCTGGACCTTGAAGTTGCCCGCGAGGTAGGCGGCGACCTCGTCCGGAGTCATCTTGATCTTGTCACGCTTGCTTCCGGCCACGCGGCTCTCCCTTGCTCGCATCGGTCCAGGACGCGGTCAGAATAACCAAGCGCTTGCATGAGCCCTCACCCGGCACCATGGGGGGATGTCGGTTCGCGATCTGATCGTCCTCGGCTCCGCCAGCGCGGTGCCCACCAAGGCCCGCAACCACAACGGGTACCTGCTGCGCTGGGACGGGCAGGGGCTGCTGTTCGACCCGGGCGAGGGGACGCAGCGGCAGATGGCGCACGCCGGGGTCGCCGCGAACGACGTGACGTGGATCTGCGTGACGCACTTCCATGGCGACCACTGCCTCGGGGTGCCCGGCATCGTGCAGCGGATCGCGCGCGACGGCGTGGAGCACCCGGTGAACGCGGTGTTCCCGGCGAGCGGCGCGGAGTACTGGGAGCGGCTGCGGTACGCGTCGGCGTTCCACGACACCGAGGTCGTCCGCGAGTGGCCGGTGTCGGGCGAGCGGACCGAGCTGGACCTGGACGACGCGCCGTTCTCGCTGGTCGCGCGGCGGCTGTCGCACCCGGTGGAGGCGTACGGGTACCGGGTCGAGGAGCCGGACGGCGTGACGATGCTGCCCGAGCGGCTCGCCGCGAAGGGGGTGCGGGGGCCGCTCGTCCGCGAGCTCCAGGAGCGCGGGCGGGTGACCGCGCCGGACGGCACGACGGTCGCCCTGGAGGAGTGCAGCACCCGGCGCCCGGGGCAGAAGGTCGCCTTCGTCATGGACACCCGCCGCTGCGACGGCGTCCGCGACCTCGCCGACGGCGTCGACATGCTGGTCATCGAGTCGACGTTCCTGGACGAGGACTCCCCGCTCGCAGCCCGGTTCGGGCACCTCACGGCGGGGCAGGCGGGCCGGGTCGCGGCCGACGCCGGCGCCCGGCACCTCGTCCTCACGCACTTCTCCGAGCGCTACCGCGCCGAGGACGAGCACCGCTTCGAGGACGAGGCCGCCGCCGCGTTCGGCGGCGCGATCACGCTCGTCCACGACCTGGACCGCATCCCGCTGCCGCCCCGGCGGGCCGCAAAACCTCGCCCGTCACAGTGAGACCCCGGCTCAACATGGGCAGGACTCCGGGCATGGCTGAAGAAGTCGATGTCGTCGTCATCGGTCTCGGGCCCGGCGGGGAGGACGCGGCGGGCCGGCTGGCCGAGGCGGGCCTGTCCGTGGCGGCCGTGGAGTCCCGGCTGGTCGGCGGGGAGTGCCCGTACTACGCGTGCGTCCCGACGAAGATGATGGTGCGCGCCGCGGGGCTGATCGCGGACGGCACCCGCATCCCCGGGATGGCGGGCGACTCGATCATCCGGCCGGACTGGGCGCCGGTGGCCGCCCGGATCTGCGACGAGGCGACCGACTCGTGGACGGACACGGCCGCCGCGGACCGGCTCACCGGCAAGGGCGCGCAGCTCGTGCGCGGGGAGGGCCGCATCACCGGGCCCCGCGAGGTGACGGTCGGCGACCGGGTGTTCCGGGCCCGCCGCGGCATCCTGCTCAACACCGGTACGGCGCCGTCGGCTCCGCCGGTCGACGGGCTCGCGGACGTCCCGTTCTGGACGAACCGGGAGGCCGTGCAGGCCACCGAGGTGCCGGAGTCGCTGCTGGTGCTGGGCGGCGGCGTCGTCGGGGTGGAGATGGCGCAGGTCTTCTCGCGCTTCGACAGCCGCGTGACGGTCGTCGAGGCCGGCGACCGGCTGGTGGTGAACGAGGAGCCGGAGTCGAGCGAGCTGCTGCGGCAGGTGTTCGAGCGCGAGGGCATCGGCGTGCGGACGGACGCGAAGGTCACCGGCGCGTCGTACGCGAACGGCGAGTTCCACCTGCACCTGGGCGAGGAGACCCTGACCGCCGACCGGCTGCTCGTCGCGACGGGCCGCCGTCCCAACCTGAAGGGCCTCGGCCTGGACGCCGTCGGCCTGGACGAGAACGCGCGGCAGATCGACGTCGACGGCCACATGCGCGCCGCCGACGGCGTCTGGGCGATCGGCGACATCACCGGCAAGGGCGCGTTCACGCACGTGTCGATGTACCAGGCGTCCGTCGCGGTCCGCGACATCCTCGGCGAGGAGGGGCCGCAGGCCGCCTACCGGGCCGTGCCGCGGGTGACGTTCACCGACCCCGAGATCGCGTCGGTCGGGCTCACCGAGGCGCAGGCCCGCGACCAGAACCTGCCCGTCCGCACCGGGACCGCGCCGATCCCGGAGTCGACGCGCGGCTGGATCCAGAAGGTCGGCAACGACGGCTTCATCAAGCTCGTCGAGAGCACCGAGTGGGGCGTGCTGGTCGGCGCGACCGCGATGGGGCCGGCCGGCGGCGAGGTCCTCGGCGCGCTGGCCGTGGCCGTGCACACCGAGGCCCCCACCGCCGCCCTCCGCGAGATGATCTACGCCTATCCCACCTTCCACCGCGCGATCGAGACCGCGCTCGCGGCGCTGGACGGCTGACCGGCCGGACTCGCTAGTGCGGGTGCCGGCGGCGCATCGCCCGCGGCAGCGCGGTCGCGGCCCGGCCGACCCGGAAGCTGACCGAGTTCCGGACGGAGTCGAGCTCGTGCTGCGCGCGGGCCCGCTGGTCCTCGACGCGGGCGAGGCGCTCCTTGAGCTCGCGCACCCGGTCCTTCTTCGGGGCCTTCGGGGCGGCCTTGCCCTTGACGCGCAGGAGCCGCCGCCCGGCCACCTGCTGCACCTCGTGCCAGAGGTCGTCCTGGTCGCCGAGCCACTCCAGCAGCTCGTCCTGGACCTCCTTCACATCGCCCCACGTCCCGTAGAACTTCTGCGGGGTGACGCACACCGCGTGCAGGCCCTCGACGGCCACCGCCTCCCAGACGGCGGCGGAGACGCCGGGGGTGTGCTCGGAGCGGTAGTCGTCGCAGGCGACGACGCCCTCGGCGGGGAGCATGACGTGCGCGGCCTGGATGTCGCCGCGCACGTGCTCGTACAGGTGGGACGCGTCGACGTGCACGAACCGGCAGCTCTCCGGCCGGACGTGGTCGAGGATCGCCGAGGTCGGCGCCTGCACGATCTCGGGGAGGCCGTCGTGGAAGGCGTGGTAGTTCGCCTCGAACGCGGCGCGGGTGAGGGTGGAGTACGAGCCGTCCATCTCGGCCTGGTTGGACGCGTCGGGGGCCTGCGAGTCGAACAGGTCGCAGACGGTGAACGTCTCGCCGTCGTGCAGGTGGCGCCCCATGAGGATGGCGCTCTTGCCGAGGTAGGAACCGAGTTCGACGAGGTCGCCGGGCTGGCCGAGGCGTTCCTGGCGCTCCAGGAACCAGGTGAACAGCCGCTGGTCGACCTTGGGGAACCAGCCGTCGACGTCGTCGAGGGAGGCGGGGAGCGGGGGCCGGGTTTCGGTCATGGTGAAGCTCCAACTTCATCGTGTGCGGGAGCGAGGGACACGAGTCGAAGTTCTTGCGCGTGTCGAGGTCACGGTCCGTCCGCGGACGGACACGGTCGTCGGGGACGTCATCATAGGGGCGGCGAGCTCGAAGGCAACCCGCGGAAACGGGTCCGCCCGGGCCGTGAACCGGCCGCCGGATCGGGCAGGATCGGGGGCATGAACCGGCTCAAGGACGCCACCAGCCCGTACCTGCTGCAGCATGCCGGCAACCCGGTCGACTGGTGGGAGTGGAGCGCCGGGGCGTTCGCCGAGGCGCGCCGGCGAGATGTCCCGGTGCTCCTTTCTGTTGGATATGCCGCTTGTCATTGGTGCCATGTGATGGCGCACCAGTCCTTCGAGGACGGCGAGACCGCGCGGCTCATGAACGAGATGTTCGTGAACGTCAAGGTGGACCGGGAGGAACGCCCCGACATCGACGCGGTCTACATGGAGGCCACGCAGGCGATGACCGGTCAGGGCGGTTGGCCGATGACCGTGTTCATGACGCCCGACGGGCACCCGTTCTACTGCGGAACGTACTTCCCGCGGCAGCAGTTCCAAGCGCTGCTGGAAGCCGTCCACAAGGCGTGGACGGAGCAGCGCGACGAGGTCGTCGGGCAGGGGCAGCAGGTCGTCGCCGCGCTGACGTCGCGCGGGACGGGCCTCGCAGGCGGCGAGGTGCCGGGCCCGGAGCGGCTCGCGCACGCCGTGAAGGTACTGGCGCAGTCCTACGACGCGGCGCGCGGCGGGTTCGGCGGCGCGCCGAAGTTCCCGCCGTCGATGGCGCTGGAGTTCCTGCTGCGCCACCACGCCCGCACCGGCGACGCGGAGGCCCTCGCGATGGCCGGGCACACGCTGGAGGCGATGGCCCGCGGCGGGATGTACGACCAGCTCGGCGGCGGGTTCGCGCGGTACTCGGTGGACGCGCAGTGGGTCGTCCCGCACTTCGAGAAGATGCTCTACGACAACGCGCTGCTGGCCCGCGTGTACGCGCACTGGTGGCGGCTGACCGGGTCGCCGTTCGCGCGGCGCGTCGCGCTGGAGACCTGCGACTGGATGCTCCGCGACCTGTGGACGCCCGAAGGCGGCCTGGCGTCGGCGCTCGACGCCGACAGCGAGGGCGTCGAGGGCAAGTACTACGTCTGGACGCCCGAGCAGCTGCGCGAGGTGCTCGGCGAGGACGACGGCGCGTACGCCGAGCGCGTGTTCGAGGTGACGGGCACGTTCGAGCGCGGCACGTCGGTGCTGCAGCTCCTCCGCGACCCGGACGATCCCGAGCGGTACGAGCGCGTCCGGACGCTGCTGCTGGAGGCCCGCGCGCACCGGGTGCCGCCGGCGCGGGACGACAAGGTCGTCGCGGCCTGGAACGGCCTCGCGATCGCCGCGCTGGCCGAGTGCGGGGCGCTGTTCGACCGGCCCGACCTCGTCAGCGCGGCCGAGGACGTCGCGCGGCTGCTCATCGGCCTGCACGAGAGCGGCGGGCGGCTCGTCCGGACGTCGCGCGGCGGCGCCGCCGGCGAGAACGCGGGCGTCCTGGAGGACTACGCGGACGTCGCGGAGGGCCTGCTCGCGCTGCACGGCGTGACCGGCGACCCGGCGCACATGCGGCTGGCGGGGGAGCTGCTGAACACCGTCCTCGAACGGTTCGCGGACGGGGCGGGCGGCTTCTACGACACCGCCGACGACGCCGAGCGGCTGTTCCGGCGCCCGCAGGACCCGACCGACAACGCCACCCCGTCCGGGCAGTTCGCGGCGGCGGGCGCGCTGCTGTCGTTCGCGGCGCTGACCGGGTCGGACTGGCACCGGCAGGCGGCGGAGGCGGCGCTCGGCCCCGTCGCGCCGCTGGCGGAGAAGCACGCGCGGTTCGCGGGCTGGGGCCTCGCGGTCGCCGAGGCGCACGCGGCCGGGCCGGTGGAGATCGCGATCATCGGCGGCCGGGACGACGAGCGGACCCGGGCGCTGCACCGCACCGCGCTGATGTCGCCCGCGCCGGGCGCGGTGGTCAGCGTCGGCGAGCCGGGGGCCGAGGGCGTCCCGCTGCTGGAGGGCCGCGAGCCGGTGGACGGCGCGCCCGCCGCCTACGTGTGCCGCATGTTCACCTGCCGGCTCCCCGTCACGACCCCCGCCGAGCTGACCCGCGAACTACGTGGGCAATTGGATTAGCCGTCCATTTTGTGGCAACGTGACCTTGCTCTCGTTCCCGCATGGTGTTACCAATGGGTAGCGGAGACGGGGCTGACCCGATGGGGCATGACGGGCGCGGGTGTCCGCTGGTGCGCCGGGTATCTGGACGGTTGCCGCTCCTCTGGGTCATAGTCGTGGGAGCCGGGAAGGCCGACCTAAAAGGAGCGTGGCAGTGCGGAAGCCGAACCGCCGGATCCTACCGACGATCATCGGCGTTTCGGTCCTGACCACGCTCGCCGCCAACACCGCGGTCCTCATCGCCCGCGGCCACGACGGCGACCCCGCGCCGTCCCCGCAGGAGAAGCGGGCCAGCTACGTCGCCGCGTCCGGCAACACCCGGCTGTCGCCCAGCGCCGTCGCCCCCCTCGGCAAGCGCCTCACCCCGCACGTCCTCGTCGCCGCCCCGTCCGCGCTGCCCGCCGCGACCATCGCGAAGATCCGCGGCGCCAAGGGCGTGAAGGGCGTCGAGGTCGTCGACGCCGTGCAGGGCATGGTCGCCGGCAAGCGCGTCGGCCTGATGGGCGTCGACCCGTCCACGTTCCGCAACTACACGCCGAAGCCGACCGCGCAGTCCGACGCGCTCTGGCGCAACGTCGCGGCCGGCGACGTCGCCATCTCCTTCACGATGGGCAGCGACGGCGGCGTCAAGCTCGGCTCCCAGGTGCCCGTCGGCGGCAAGCAGCACCAGTCGAACCTGCGCGTCGGCGCGTACGCGACGATGGGCATCGGCGACGTCGACGCGGTGATCTCGCACGCCACCGCGCAGGCCCTCGGCATGCCCACCGGCAACGCGATGCTGATCAGCGTGCCGAAGACCAGGCCGGCCGCCTTCATCAAGAAGCTGAAGAAGGTGCTGCCGAAGCACGCCAAGGCCGTCGCGGTGAACCCGCAGCTCGACTTCCCGAAGGCCGGCTCCGGCAACGCGCCGACCGCGCACGGCCAGGTGATGACCGCCGCCCAGGTGCAGACGGTGATCAAGGCGGCGTACTCGCGGATCGGCTGGCCGTACGTGTGGGGCGGCGAGTCGGAGGCCGAGGGCGGCTACGACTGCTCCGGGCTGATGCAGTACGCGTTCGCGCGGGCCGGCATCCGGCTCCCGCGCGTCGCCGCCGACCAGGCCCGCGTCGGCTGGGTCATCCCCTACAGCAAGGCCGTCCCCGGCGACATGCTGATCTGGGCCAACGACCCGACCGCGCCCGGCTACATCTCCCACATCGCCCTGTACATCGGCGACGGCAAGATGGTCGTCGCGCCGCGCACCGGCCTCGACGTGATGATCCAGAACGTCTACACCCGCAACCTCAAGGGCGCCGTCCGGGTCAGCCCCAAGCTGGCCGCTCGCCTGGCGGGCTGAGCCCAGCGGGCCGAGCCCGGGGGTTCGCGCCGGGAATCACAACGGGCAGCCGCGGCTGAGGAACTCGAGGTTGTGGTCGACGAGGTCGGGGATGTCCTCGAGCGCGGCGCCGCCGTCCATCCACTGGTACATGGCGGCCTGCATGACGCCGATCACGGCCCAGGTGAACGCCTGGACGTCGCCGTCGGCCGCGGGGCGGCCGACCCGCGCGGAGATCGCCTCGCTCAGCATGGCCGAGGTGCCCTCGCGCATCGACTCGAAGGTGCGGCTGCGCAGCGCGGGCACCTGCGCGGTGAGCTGCAGCCGGGTCCGGACGACCTCCAGATCCTCGGCGATCATCTGCGGCAGGATCTCGCGCAGGGTGGCGCGCAGCGCCTCGATCGGGGACAGCCCGGCCGGCTGGCGGCGGAAGAGCTCCGCCATGATCGGGTCGTACTCGTCGGTGACGACGACGTCTTCCTTGGTGGGGAAGTACCGGAAGAACGTGCTGGGGGAGATCTCCGCGGCGGCGGCGATCTGCTCGACGGTGGTCTCGTCGTAGCCCTGCTCGGTGAAGAGCCGGAGGGCGTGGTCCTGGATCGCCCTCCGGGTCTTCAGCTTCTTGCGCTCCCTCAGCGGCAGCCGGGCGAGCCGTTCCTCCAGGCGGTCGAGGGCGTGCTCAGGGTGCGACGTGCTCATGCGTCGATTCTGGTTCATCGGCGGTGGCGTCCGCACCCCGGCGGCCCGGCTGGAAGGCCAGCAGGAGGACGGCGACGGCGAGCGACCCGGCGGCGCAGGCGGCGAGCACCGCGTCCATCCCGTTGACGTAGGCGTCGCGGGCGGAGGCCAGGAGGGCGCCGTCGTGGAGCTTCCCGGCGACCGCGACGGCGCCGCCGACGGAGTCGTGCGCGGCGTCCGCCGCCGCGCCGGGCAGGCCCCCGGTCGCGACGCGGTCCCGGTAGACGGCCGACAGCAGGCTGCCGAGCCCGGCGACGCCGAGGGTGCCGCCGGTCTGCCGGAGGGTCTGGACGAGCCCGGACCCGCGTCCGGCCTGGTCGGCGGGGAGCGCCGCCATCAGCGCGTCCATCGCGGGGATGAGCGACAGGCCGCAGCCGAGGCCGATCAGCAGCAGCCACGGGACGACGGAGCCGTAGGAGTCCCCGGCGCCGGTGAACGCGCCCCAGCCGAGCCCGGCGGCGAGGACGGCGAGCCCGGTCACGATGACCGGCTTGTGGCCGGTGCGGGGGACGATCCGGTCGGTGGTGAGCCCGCCCGCCATCAGGCCGAGCAGCATCGGGATGAGCCGCAGCCCGGTGCCGAACGCGTCGTTGCCGAGGACGGCCTGCAGGTACTGCGGGAACACGAACAGCAGCCCGCCCATCATCAGGTTCGCGGCGATGGCGGCGACCATCGCCCAGCTGAACCGGGCGTCGCGGAACAGCCGGACGTCCATCATCGGGTGCGGCGCGCGCCGCTCCCACAGCACGAACGCGGCCAGCAGGACGGCGGCGAGGGCGAGGACGACGAGCACGACGGGGTCGCCCCAGCCACGCACGGGGGCCTCGATGACCCCGTACACCAGCGCGACGAGGCCGCCCATCGACAGCAGCGAGCCGGGCCCGTCGGCCTTGGGGGCGGCCGGGTCCCTGGTCTCGGGCATGGTCAGCGCGAGCGCGATGCCGCCGACCAGCACGATCGGCACGTTCAGCAGGAAGATCGAGCCCCACGAGTAGTGCTCCAGGAGCCAGCCGCCGAGCAGCGGGCCGAGCGGCAGGCCGAGCGCGGTCGCCGAGGACCAGACCGCGACGGCCCGGGTGCGCTCCTCGGCGGGGAAGATCGCGGGGAGCATCGACATCGACAGCGGGGTGACGATCGCGGCGCCGAGGCCCATGAAGGCGCGGGCCGCGATGACGCCGCCGGTGCCGCCGGACAGGGCGCCGGCGAGGGACGCCGCGCCGAAGATCGCGAGGCCGGCGAGCAGCGTGCGCTTGCGGCCGAGGCGGTCGCCGAGCAGCCCGGCCGGGAGCAGCAGCGCGGCGAACACCAGCAGGTAGGAGTCGACGATCCACTGGAGCTCGCTGGTGCCGGCGTGGAGCTTCTCCGAGAGCGTGGTCAGCGCGACGTTCAGGATCGTCATGTCGAAGCCGAGCGCCAGCATGCAGAGCGCGAGGGCGCCGAGTCCCCACCAGCGCCGTTCGTGTCCCACCCTCATGACTTTCACCTCCAATTAAGAGTCCATCCGAGTTGAGAGTAACTCTCAAAAGATGGTGAATGTCAATCGCGCCGGGGTCTGGCGACGCCGCGCGCGGCGTTGTAATTTTGATTACATGAATACGAGTGAAGCCGCGGACCGGCTGCGCGGCTGGTTCGCCGGGCGGCTGCCCGACGGCTGGTTCGAGGGCGCGCCGGAGGTCGTCGTCGACCGCGAGGAGGTCAGCGTGGTCGGCCGGCTCCCCGAGCCGGACGCCGCGCCGGACCTCTCGGAGACCGAGCGGTCCGCGCTGCTCGCCGGGACCGCCCAGCGGTTCCGGGAGGAGACCCGCGACCAGCGCATCGCCATCGCGCGCGAGGCCGAGCACGCCTTCGGCCACAAGGTGTCCTGGGGCGTCGAGTGCGGCGGCCACCGGGAGATGTTCACCACCCTCTCGGTGCCCGTCATGACCCGGCTCCGCCAGCCCGAGCGCCGCGTCCTGGACACCCTCGTCGAGGCCGGGGTCGCGCGCAGCCGCAGCGACGCGCTCGCCTGGTGCGTCCGGCTCGTCGGCAAGAACACCGACGAGTGGCTCGGCGAGCTGCGCAGCGCCCTGGAGCACGTCGAGCGCGCCCGCGCGGCCGGCCCGAAGCCCTGACCGGCCCCTTCGCGATCATTACGCGATCACGACGTCCGCGGGGTGTGATCATGGTGCCGACCTGGCCTAATGTGCGTTGAAAGCGCGGGTCGGCCGCGCCGGGACGCCGCCGGGGAGGGGGACGGAGCGTGCGGACGCTGCGCTGCCTGGACGGCTCGGTGCTGGACGTCGTGCCGGTCGCCTCGCTGGACCGCGGCGGCACCCCGTTCGAGGTCACCCTGGAGCTGCGCCGCGACGGCGACCGCTTCGGCGCCGTGGGGGAGCGGTGCGGCTACTTCCTGGCCGACCTCGCCCGCCGGGTCGACGCGGCCCGCGCCGACGGCTCGCCGCAGGCGGCCCGCTGGCCCGACCCCGACGACCGCTTCCCCGACCCGCCCGCGGGCGGCGGCGGCCCCCGCGAGCCCGAGCTGTTCGCGTTCCGCTACCGCGACCGCGGCGACGTGATCAGCGCCGGCGAGCTGCGCTGCGCGCTGCGGACCTCCTCCATGTGGGTGGGGCGCCAGCAGTCGGCCGCCGGACGGTGGCGGGTGGCGCGCCGGGCCGTGATCGAGGCGTGGGGCGCGAGCGGGCGCGGCGTCCGCGCCGTGCTCACCTCCGCCGAGCTCGCCCGGTTCCTCGCCGCGGTGCTGGCCGACGTCGACCGGGCCGGCGCGTCCGCGACGCCGGGCGGACCCGGAATGCCGGGCGCACCCGGAATGCAGGGCACATCCCCCATGCAGGGCGTCTCCGGAACGCCGGGCGTCTCCAGGACGTACCGGACGGCCGGGCCGGCGCGCTACGGCCGGGCCACCCGGCCTGCGCGCTAGCCTGACATCACCGGAACGGCGGGAAAAGTGTCGCCGTCGGGCCATAATTGAGCGTCCGTTCCCGTCCGGGAGGATCGCTCGAAGGGATGCCCACATGGGGGTTCGGCGTACTGGGATGTCACGGCGCGAGCAGGCCGCGAAGGGCGGCACCGCCCGCGATGGCGGCGCGCGCCGCAACCCGTCCGCCGGCGCCCGGCTGACCGCCGCGATCCGCCGCAGCGGGCCGTACGCGGCCGTCCGCGACGCCGTCTACCGCATGTACGAGCACCGCGTCGAGGCGTCGCTGCCCACCGACATCACCCCCCGCCACGTCGGCGTGATCCTCGACGGGAACCGGCGTTGGGCCAGGTCGATGGGGTTGGCCGACGTCAACCACGGGCACCAGCGCGGCGCCGACAAGATCTCCGAGCTGCTGCAGTGGAGCACCGAGGCCGGGGTCGAGCACGTCACGCTCTGGCTGCTGTCCACCGACAACCTGAACCGTCCCGCGAACGAGCTCGACCCGCTGCTGGAGATCATCGAGAACACCGTCCGCAAGCTCGCCGACGAGGGCTGGCACGTCAAGCCCGTCGGCGCCCTCGACCTCCTGCCCGATAAGACCGCCCGCGTCCTGAAAGACGCGGGTGAGGCGACATCCGGCGCTCCCGGGCTGATTGTGAACGTCGCCGTTGGGTATGGAGGTAGGCGTGAGATCGCTGATGCGGTGCGCTCTCTGCTCATCGAGCAGGCGAGCCGTGGCACCAGCATCGAGGAACTCGCCGAGGGCCTCGAGGTGGAGCACATCGCCGAGCATCTCTACACGCGCGGCCAGCCGGACCCGGATCTGGTCATCCGCACCTCGGGGGAGCAGCGCCTGTCCGGCTTCATGCTCTGGCAGAGCGCCCACTCGGAGTTCTACTTCTGCGAGGTCCACTGGCCGGACTTCCGCAAGGTCGACTTCCTGCGGGCGATGCGTTCCTACGCCGCGCGGCACCGGCGCTACGGTACCTGACGGTCCTCCTGCCGCCTCCAACGCAGGAACCACCGCCCCAGGCCGCCCCGTGACCGGGGACATGGGCCGTACGGGGGCGGACTGTCGCGCCACCGGTACATCCCCCATAGTCAGGGAGATCGAGTGGCCACAACCTCCCCGCGCCGTCCCGAGTCCGGGATCCCCGCCGGAACGCCCGTTCCGGACCGGCGCACGTACGTCCTCGACACCAGTGTCCTGCTCGCCGACCCGGGGGCGATGACCCGGTTCGCCGAGCACGAGGTCGTGCTCCCCATCGTCGTCATCTCCGAGCTCGAGGCCAAGCGCCATCACCCGGAGCTCGGCTACTTCGCCCGGCAGGCCCTGCGCACCCTGGACGACCTGCGGTTGGAGCACGGCCGGCTGGACGAGGCCGTGTCGGTGCAGGGGCCGAACGGGGACCAGGGCGGGACGCTGCGGGTCGAGCTGAACCACTCCGACCCGAGCGTGCTGCCGGACGGCTTCCGGCTCGGCGACAACGACACCCGCATCCTGTCGGTGGCGGCGTGGCTGGCCCGCGAGGGCCGCGACGTCGTGCTGGTCTCCAAGGACCTGCCGATGCGGGTGAAGGCGTCCGCGGTCGGGCTCGCCGCCGAGGAGTACCGGGCGGAGCTCGCCGTGGTGGAGTCCGGCTGGACCGGGATGCGCGAGCTGGAGGTGCCGTCCGGGGCCCTGGAGGAGCTGTACGAGACGGGCGGCGCGGACCTGGAGGAGGCGCGGGACCTGCCGTGCCACACGGGCCTGCGGCTGCTGTCGGAGCGCGGCTCGGCGCTCGGCCGGACGCTGCCCGACAAGTCGGTGAAGCTGGTGCGCGGCGACCGGGAGGCGTTCGGGCTGCGCGGCCGGTCCGCCGAGCAGCGCATCGCCCTCGACCTGCTGATGGACGAGGACGTCGGGATCGTCTCGCTCGGCGGGCGGGCCGGCACGGGCAAGTCGGCGCTCGCGCTGTGCGCGGGCCTGGAGGCCGTGATGGAGCGGCGGCGGCACCGCAAGGTCGTGGTGTTCCGGCCGCTGTACGCGGTCGGCGGGCAGGAGCTCGGCTACCTGCCGGGGTCGGAGAACGAGAAGATGTCGCCGTGGGCGCAGGCCGTCTACGACACGCTCTCGGCGGTGACCACCCCGGAGGTCATCGAGGAGGTGGTGGACCGTGACATGCTGGAGGTCCTCCCGCTCACCCACATCCGGGGCCGCTCGCTGCACGACTCGTTCGTGATCGTGGACGAGGCGCAGTCGCTGGAGCGGGGCGTGCTGCTGACCGTGCTGTCGCGGATCGGCGCGGGCTCGCGGGTGGTGCTGACGCACGACGTGGCGCAGCGCGACAACCTGCGGGTCGGCCGGCACGACGGCGTCGCCGCGGTGGTGGAGAAGCTCAAGGGGCACCCGCTGTTCGCGCACGTCACGCTGACCAGGTCGGAGCGGTCGCCGATCGCGGCGCTGGTGACGGACATGCTGGGCGACGTCGGCGCCTGACCGGCGTGCGACGGGACGCACCGGGCGCCCCGCCGGCCCTCCGCGAGGAGCGGCCGGCGGGGCGCCGCCGTCCGGCCTGTGGACGAACCTGTGGAAACCTCTACGGAACGTGATCCTTAAACGCCGTACCGTGGAGTTGTGATGAAGGTCACACCAACCAATCCGAGGTGAAGGACCCGCAGGTCGACGCGGGTTTTCGGGGACGCGAACGGCGAGTTGACAAGCGCACCACGCGCAGCATTCGTCTCGTTTCGGTTGCGGAGCAGGGCGCGGGCTCGGGCATTGTGTGTCCTCGTAAGCACCCCCGGAACGGTGCCGCCCGCCAGCGCACCCCCCTGTAAAAGCGTGCGGGCGAGAGCCGTTCAGGGCCCGGAGCCGTCCCGTCCGGACGGGCCGCCGGGCCGGGGTGGAAGCAGCTCGCCCGCGTGCCCATGCGCGTGCGACCGTCGGAAGGACCGCCTTGTTCGGAGACCGTCCCGGGTCCCCTAGGCGAGACGAACGACAGAGCTTTGCCCCCGAGGAGCCGTGGTCGCACGCGGCCCCGGCCTCCGCCGAGACCCCCCGGCCCGGCGGCGCCGAGGCCTTCCCGCCCGCGCCCGGCGACGAGGACGTCAGGGTCGCCGGCCCGCAGCCCGCGTTCGGCGCGGCCCCCGCGGGCGACACCCTCGGCTTCCAGGCCGTCCCGCAGGGCGAGTCCCCGGCGGGCGCGACCGGCGCGACGGGCGTCCTCGCCATGGGAGCCCCCGGAGCCGATGGGCCGGACGCCGGCGAGCACCGCGACGAGATCGCCTTCGGAGCCGGCTCCGCCGCCGCCGTCGGCCACCGCTCCGGCCCGCGCCGGCTCGGCGGCTCCCGTCCCGCGTCCGGCCGGTCGTCCGGCGGGCGCGCGCGCCGCTCCGGCGGCGGCAACGGGCTGAAGATCGCCGCGGTGGTCGCGGGCGCGCTGGTCGTGGTCGGCGGCGGTGGCGCCGCCGCGTTCGCGATGACCGGCGGGTCCGGCGACGGCGGCACCAAGACCGTCCAGCCGAAGAAGCTGGCGGACGCGGCCGCCGCGCCCAAGGTCGACCCCATGGTCATGGAGCAGATGCGCCGCAAGGAGGCCTACGAGCGGGCCTCCCGCGCGACCCGCGAGGACCCGTCCAAGGGGCCGAAGCTGCAGGCCAAGGGCAAGCCGATCCCCACCCCCACCCCGACGAAGTCGAAGGACGCGGGCGGCGGGAGCGGCGGGCCGTCCGGCGACCCGGTCCCGGCGGGCGAGGCGCAGCAGATCGCCAAGAGGCTGCTGCCGAGCTACGGGATGAGCGGCTCCGGCCAGTTCGGCTGCCTGGTGAACCTGTGGAACAAGGAGAGCCACTGGAACACCCACGCGGCGAACCCGTCCGGCGCGTACGGGATCCCGCAGGCGCTGCCCGGCTCGAAGATGGCCAGCGCGGGCCCCGACTGGCAGAACAACGCCACGACCCAGATCAAGTGGGGCCTCGGCTACATCAAGGACCGGTACAGCACGCCGTGCGGCGCGTGGGCGCACTCGGAGTCCAGCGGCTGGTACTAGACCGCGCGACTACTGGACCGCGCGACAGAGCATCCGGAAGAGGGCGGGCCCGTCGGGCCCGCCCTCTTTCCGTCTCCGCGCGGCCACGGCGGCCTCTCGCGGACGAACCCGCCGCCGCCCTGCCCGCGCCGCCGCGCGCGCCCCCTGACGCCTCCAGCGACCGCTGAAGCCGTCAGCCGCGGATCACGGCGGTGGGGTGCCCGGGCGGTCAGCCGCGGGACGCGTTCGTCATGCCGAGCACGTCCAGCGCCGCGTCCAGCTGCTCCTCGGTGAGCTTCCCGTCCGCCACGTAGCCGCGCTCGATCACGACCTCGCGGATCGTCCGGCGCTCCGCGAGGGCCTGCTTGGCGACCTTCGCCGCCTCCTCGTAGCCGATGTAGCGGTTCAGCGGCGTCACGATCGACGGGGACGACTCGGCGTACTCGCGCAGCCGGTCCACGTCCGCCTCGATGCCGTCGACGCAGCGGTCCGCGAGCAGCCGCGACGCGTTCGCCAGCAGGGTGATCGACTCCAGCACGTTGCGGGCCAGCATCGGCAGCATCACGTTCAGCTCGAAGCTGCCCGCCGCGCCGCCGAACGCGATCGCCGCGTCGTTCCCGATCACCTGCGCGGCCACCTGCGTCACCGCCTCCGGGATCACCGGGTTCACCTTCCCCGGCATGATCGACGAGCCGGGCTGCAGGTCCGGCAGCCGGATCTCGGCGAGCCCGGCGCGCGGCCCCGACCCCATCCAGCGCAGATCATTGGCGATCTTGTTGAGGCTCACCGCGACGGTGCGCAGCGCGCCGCTCGCCTCGACCAGGCCGTCCCGGGCGCCCTGCGCCTCGAAATGGTCGCGGGCCTCGGTCAGCGGCAGCCCGGTGGCCCGCGCGATCTCCGCGATGACGCGGGCCGCGAACCCCTCCGGCGTGTTGATCCCCGTCCCGACCGCGGTGCCGCCGAGCGGCAGCTCCGCCAGCCGCGGCAGCACCGCCTCCAGCCGCTCCACGCCGTGCCCGACCTGCGCCGCGTACCCGCCGAACTCCTGCCCGAGCGTCACGGGCGTCGCGTCCATCAGGTGCGTCCGGCCCGACTTCACCACGGTCGCGAACTCGTCCGCCTTGCGGGCCAGCGCGTCGCGCAGGTGCTTCAACGCGGGGATCAGCTCGTTCACCACCGCGCCCGTCGCCGCGATGTGGATCGACGACGGGAACACGTCGTTGGACGACTGCGAGGCGTTCACATGGTCGTTCGGGTGGACGGGCCTGCCGAGCCGCTCCTCCGCCAGCGTCGCCACGACCTCGTTGGCGTTCATGTTCGACGACGTCCCGGACCCGGTCTGGAACACGTCGATCGGGAACTGGTCGTTCCACTTGCCGTCCGCGACCTCGCGGGCCGCCTCGGCGATCGCCTCCGAAAGGTCCTTGTCCAGGACGCCCAGCTCGGCGTTGACCGCGGCCGCCGCCGCCTTGATCTGCCCCAGCGCGGCGATGTGCGCGGGCTCCAGGCCGCGTCCCGAGATCGGGAAGTTCTGCACGGCCCGCTGCGTCTGCGCCCGCCACTTCGCCGCCGCCGGCACCCGGACCTCGCCCATGGAGTCGTGCTCGACCCGGAATTCCTGCTCCGCCATGAAGTCACCTCCCGTGGAGGCGTCCCCAGGGAGCCCCCGCGCAATCGTCGCCCTCGACCTTCATGGCAGCGGCGCGGGGCGCCCGCGCATTCCCGCGCGGGCGCGGTTCCGATCAGCCCCCGGAGCCCTTCGTCACCGTGTAGCCGACGCGCTCACCGGGCTTGCCCAGCGGTTTCTCCTGCCCGTTCACCCACACGTCGCAGGCGGACGCGTCGTAGATCACGGCGTTGATGTGCTCCTCGCCGTACTGGCGCGCCTCGCCCTTGCCGAGCGTCTCGTCGCTCAGCACCCGCATCGCGGTGCCGGGCACCGACACGAAGATCTTGCAGGAGTCGGTGCGGGCCCGCACGACCAGCGTGCTGCTCGCGACGCCGGCCGGCGGCGCCGCCTCGCCGGGCCGCCCGGCCGGGGTGGAGGCGTGCGCGGTCGGGGACGGCCCCGGGCTCTCCCGCATCATCCCGACGATCAGCGCGGTCGCGCCGATCCCGCAGGACGCCACCGTCGCGCCGATCAGCGCGATCACCGCCATCAGCCGGTAGCGGGGCGTCGCCTGCCGGCGCCCGGCCCGCGGCCCCGCCATCGCGCGCTCCAGCCGGTCCACCGCGCGGGCGTGGCTGAGCCGCCGGGTCGGGTTCTTCTCCAGCAGCCCGGTGATCACCGGGGCGAGCGCGCCGGCGTTCTGCGGCGCCGGCGTCGACTCGTTCGCCAGCGCGCTCAGCGTCGCCATCACGTTGTCGCGCTCGAACGGCGGGCGGCCCTCCAGCGCGGCGTACAGGGTCGCGCCGAGCGACCACAGGTCCGAGCGCGGGGTGGCCTTCTCGCCGGCGGCGACCTCCGGGGCGACGTACGCGGGGGAGCCCATGAAATGCCCGGTCTTGGTCAGGCTCGCCGACCCCGACGAGAACGCCAGCCCGAAGTCGGTGAGCACCACCCGGTCGCCGTCCAGCAGCACGTTGCTCGGCTTGAGGTCGCGGTGCACGATCCCGGCCTTGTGCGCGGTGTTGAGCGCGTCCAGCAGCCGCCGGCCGATGTGCGCGACGCGCTCGGGCGGCAGCGGGCCGTCGCGCTCGATGAGCTGCTCGAGGTTCGGCGCCTCGATCAGCTCCATCACGATCCACGGCCGGCCCTGCTCGGTGACGACGTCGTAGACCTCGACGATGGAGTGGGTGCGCAGCTGCGCGGGCGCGCGCGCCTCGCGCAGGGTACGGCGGAAGAAGACCACCCGGTCGTCCTGGGAAAGGTCCTCGGGGAGCCTCAGCTCCTTGATCGCCACCGCGCGATCGAGGAGCTCGTCATGGCCTCGCCACACGGTGCCGTTGGCACCCTGACCTATTTCCGAGACCAGCCGGTAGCGCGTCGCTAGCACGAGGCGCTCTGACTGAGACATGGCGGAAAAGATACCGGAGTGGCCAGGCGGTCATCGGGGAGACGTCTCCACCAAGTTGGATTTAGCCCCAATATGTGACCTGCCGCCCCGAAACGCCCCGCATGCCGACTGCATGCGGCTGCAGTGGTGGCGAAAAAGTCAGATGACTCATCTCGATGGTAGACACACTGCTAGCGTGCGGCTCGTGGTCATCGAGAACCCGCGGGTATTGGGGGTCGTCCGCATCAGCGTCGGCCGGGACGAGACGACCTCTCCGCAGCGTCAACGGGAGCACATCGAGCACTGGTGCGCCGGGCCGTCCGTGCTGGGCACGATCGTGGGCTGGGCCGAGGACCTGGACGTGTCGGGAGGTGTGAGTCCCTTCAAGCGGCCTGAACTGGGCAAGTGGTTGAACCGGCGAGCCGGCGAGTTCGATGTGCTCTGCGTGTGGAGGCTCGATCGGCTGACCCGCCGCTCCCGCCACTTCGCCGAACTCGTCGACTGGTGCAACGAGCGGGAGAAGGTCGTCGTCTCGACCTCCGAGTCCCTCGACCTCTCCACCCCCATGGGGAAGATGTTCGCGCGGATCATCGCAGCCTTCGCCGAAGGAGAGCTCGACACCATCCAGGCGCGCTCCCTGGACGCCTCGCGCAGGCTTCGTGAGGGCGGAGCGTGGTTCGGCGGAGTCGAACCGTTCGGCTACCGGTTCGCCGATCGGAAGGAGGGCGGAAAGCGATTGGTGCAGGATCCCGTCTATGCTCCTCTTTTGCGCTCCCTCTATGAGCGGGTCGTCGCCGGCACGCCCGTCAACCGCCTCACCAAGGAGCTCAACCGTCAGGGCATCCCGACGTGGCGAGATCACCTCAGACGGGAGTCAGGCAGGCCGACCAGGAACACCTTGTGGACGTCCAAGGCGATCAGCCAGGCGCTTATGAACCCTAGGAGCGCGGGGTACCTGCTCCATAAGGGCGAGGTCGTCGAGGGAAGTGACGGACGCCCTGTCCTCATCACGGATGAGCCGATCCTTGCTGTGGCCGAATGGGAACGGGTCGTCCGAGCACTCTCGGTCACGGGGGCGCCCCGGACGAGAAGCCCCAGTTCCCCCAGCCTCCTCACAGGTGTCGCCCGTTGCGGCCTCGACGGCGCCTCCCTGTACGTCAAGCGAAATACCGTCAAGCGGGCCTACAAGGACGCGCCGGATGTCTACTCGTCATACATGTGCAGGCATGCCTACTCGGGCGCCCAGAGGGAGTGCCGTACCGCTGTCGGCCAGGAAGTGCTCGATCTAGCGGTCGAGCAGGCGCTGCTCACATGTTTCGCGGAGGACGAGGTCTACGAACGGCGCGAGACGTCGAAGCCCGCTCTCGAAGAGGAACTGCGACTCGTGGCCGGACGCCTGGGGCGGCTCGAGGATGATTTCACGGCAGGCAGATACGACGGGGAAGGACAGGAGGAGTCATATCACCGGATGCATCGACGCCTCGCCGGCAAGAGAACGGCCTTGACACGGCAGCTCGAGGAGCTGCCCGACGTCGAGCTGATCGGAACCGGTCGGACCTTCCGAGAACTCTGGGCAGGGAAGAACCTGGATGAACGCAGGTCGTTCCTGCTGGACCATGACGTCCGTGTGCTCGTCTGGAAGACGGGGCGGGGGCTCAGCGACCCCCATCTCAAGATCGAGATCCCGGACGTGGCGTATCTGCGCGAGTCCGCCGGGCTTCAGGGCGGACGCTCCGCCGAACCGTTCATCGTGGATGTGAACGTTCCCGACGATCTGCGAGGGGTGCCGGTCGCCGACGCGATCGGAAGGGAAGTGATCAGTGGGCCGCACCCTGGAATCCCCAGCTGAGGATTCCAGGGCACCGGCGGCTCAGGCCGTCGATCGGACCTCGGTCACCTGCGCGGGGGCACGGTCGGCATGAGCGTCACTTGCCCGGCCCCCATGTCGAAGAAGTCGCCGCCCTTGTCGTCCACGACGATGAAGGCCGGGAAGTCCTCGACCTCGATCTTCCAGACGGCCTCCATGCCGAGCTCCGGGTACTCCAGGACCTCGACCTTCTTGATGCAGTCCTGCGCGAGCCGCGCGGCCGGGCCGCCGATCGAGCCGAGGTAGAACCCGCCGTGCTCCTTGCACGCGTCGGTGACCTGCTTTGACCGGTTGCCCTTCGCCAGCATCACCAGCGAGCCGCCCGCGGCCTGGAACTGCTCGACGTAGGAGTCCATGCGGCCGGCGGTCGTCGGGCCGAACGAGCCGGACGCGTAGCCTTCCGGCGTCTTCGCGGGACCCGCGTAGTAGACGGCGTGGTCGCGCAGGTACTGCGGCATCGGCTCGCCCGCGTCCAGCCGCTCCTTGATCTTGGCGTGCGCGATGTCGCGCGCCACGACGAGCGGACCGGTCAGCGACAGCCGCGTCTTCACCGGGTACTTGGTCAGCTCGGCCCGGATCTCCGCCATCGGACGGTTCAGGTCGATGCTGACCGCACTCCCCCCGCCCGCCCCGATCTGGACGACCTCGTCGTCCAGGTGCTCGTCGGTGGTGTCGGGCAGGTACTGCGCCGGGTCGGTCTCCAGCCGCTCCAGGAACACGCCCTCCGCGGTGATCTTGGCGAGGGCCTGCCGGTCCGCGCTGCACGACACCGCGATCGCCACCGGGCAGGACGCGCCGTGCCGCGGCAGCCGGATCACCCGCACGTCGTGGCAGAAGTACTTGCCGCCGAACTGCGCGCCGATGCCGAGCTTCTGCGTCAGCTCGAACACCTGCAGCTCCAGCTCCAGGTCGCGGAAGCCGTTGCCGAGAGGCGAGCCCTCGGTCGGCATCGTGTCCAGGTAGTGCGCCGACGCGTACTTGGCGGTCTTCAGCGCGTACTCGGCGGACGTGCCGCCCACCACGATCGCCAGGTGGTACGGCGGGCACGCGGCCGTGCCCAGCGAGCGGATCTTCTCCTCCAGGAAGGACATCATCCGCTTCGGGTTCAGGACGGCCTTGGTCTCCTGGTACAGGAACGACTTGTTCGCGCTGCCGCCGCCCTTGGCCATGAACAGGAACTTGTAGACCTCGCCCGGCGCCGCGTACAGCTCGACCTGCGCGGGCAGGTTGCTGCCGGTGTTCTTCTCGTCCCACATCGTCAGCGGCGCCATCTGCGAGTAGCGCAGGTTCAGCTTGGTGTACGCGTCGTACACGCCGCGCGAGATGTGCTCCTCGTCGTTGCCGTCCGTCAGGACGTGCTGGCCGCGCTTGCCCATGACGATCGCGGTGCCGGTGTCCTGGCACATCGGCAGGACGCCGCCGGACGCGATGCCCGCGTTCTTCAGCAGGTCCAGCGCCACGAACCGGTCGTTCGGGGACGCCTCCGGGTCGTCGAGGATCCGGCGCAGCTGCGCCAGGTGCGCTGGCCGCAGCAGGTGCGCGATGTCGCGCATCGCGGTCTCGGTGAGCAGTCGGAGCGCCTCCGGCTCGACCTGCAGGAACGTCCGGCCGTTCGCCTCGAACGTGGAGACCCCGTCGGAGGTCAGGAGCCGGTAGTCGGTCTCGTCGGGGCCGAGCGGCAGCAGGTCGGTGTAGGAGAACTCAGGCATCTCAGGCAGATCCTCGCGCGATTCCGATGGGGGCCGCCTCACAGGGTACGACCCGGCGCCGCAGCCCGAGGACGACCCCCACGGCCACCAGCGCCGCCCCCGCGAGGTCCGCGGGGCCGGGCCGTCCGAGCCCGAGGACCACCGTCGTGACGACCGCGCTGACCGGGATCATCCCGGCGAACAGCCCCGCCCGGTCCGCGCCGAGCCGGCCGAGCGCCCCGTACCAGAGCAGGAACGCGATCACCGTGACGATCACCGACAGGTACGCCAGGCCCGCGAACTCGGCGGCGGTCGGCGCCCGCAGCACGGCCGTCCCGTCGGTGACCAGCCCGACGGCCAGCAGCATCGGCGCGGCGATCGCCGCCGAGTACGCCGACACCCGCACCGGCCCGAGCGCCGGCAGCAGCGGGACGGCCAGCAGCGAGAAGCACACCTCCCCGGCGAGCGCGCCCAGCGACAGCAGCAGCCCCCGCGCGCTGCCGCCGCCGAACCCGTTCGCCAGCGCCGCGCCGGCCGCCACCACGCACGCCGAGGCGACCACCGCCGGCGCGGGCCGCCGGCCTTCCAGCAGCGGCCCGACCAGCGCCAGCACGATCGGCACCGTCGCGATCACCGTGCCGATCGTCGCCGGGCTCGTGTCCCGGGTCGCCGCGACGATGCACACGTTGAACGCGACGAGGCCCGTCCCCGCCAGCGCCGCCAGCAGCGCCCACTCCCGCGCCCGCGGACGCCGGCCCGGCCCGCCGCGCAGCCGCGCCACCGCCAGCAGGATCGCCGCGGCCACCGTGTACCGGACGGCCTGGCCGCCGAAGACGGGATAGTCCTTGATCGTCGCGGAGACCGCGGTCAGCGTGCCGACGAGGAACATCGCGGTGCCGGCGCCGGCGCCGCCGCGCCCGCCGGGCAGGGACGAGATCAGCTTCATGGCCCGAACGCTACGAGCCCGTTGGACCTGGAGACAGAGCCAATGGCTCCCATCGATCATGGACCAATCCCGGGCTAGTGACAGATGAACGCCCGGCCGACGCTGAGTGTCATGTGACCGACCTCCATCTCCCACTCGACCGCGGTGCGGGACGGCTCGCCGCGCAGATCGCCGCGGGCTTCCGCGCGGCGGTGCGGGCCGGGCGGCTGACCGCGGGCACCCGGCTGCCGTCCAGCCGCGACCTCGCCCGCGACCTCGAGGTGTCCCGCGGCGTCGTCGTGGCCGCCTACGAGCAGCTGACCGCCGAAGGGTTCCTCATCGCCCGGCGCGGCGACGGCACCCGCATCGCCCCCCTCGCCCGCCCCGACGAGCCCGCCCCCGCGCCCCCCGCCGCCGAACCGGCCCCCGCGGCGCTCCCGTCCTGCGACCTCCCGCCCGACCCCGGCGCGCCCTACGACCTGTGGCCCAGCCAGCCGGACCTGTCGGCCTTCCCCCGCGAGCGGTGGATCGCCGCCACCCGCGCCGCGCTGCGCACGCTCCCGAGCGACGAGCTGACCTACCCCGACCCCGGCGGCGTCCGGCCGCTGCGCACCGAGCTGGCCGGCTACCTCGGCCGCGTCCGCGCCGCCGTCGCCGACCCCGGCCGCGTCGTGATCATGAACGGGGTGGCGCACGGGCTGTCCGCCCTCATCCGGGTGCTGCGGGCCGACGGCCACCGCGTCCTCGCCGTCGAGGACCCGACCAGCGTCCGGCAGCTGCCCATGCTGGAGGCGTCCGGCATCCGGCTCGTCCGCGTCCCGGTGGACGCCGACGGCGTGGACGTCGCCGCGCTCGCCCGGACCAACGCGCGCGCCGTCCTCGTCACGCCCGCGCACCAGTACCCCACCGGCGTCGTGCTGTCGCCGTCCCGCCGCGCCGAGCTGATCGCCTGGGCGCGGGACGTCGGCGGCGTGATCCTCGAGGACGACTACGACGCCGAGTTCCGCTACGACCGCGAGCCCGTCGGCTGCCTGCAGGGCGTCGACCCCGACCGCGTCGTGCTGCTCGGCTCCGTCAGCAAGTCCCTCGCGCCCGCGCTGCGCCTCGGCTGGGCCCTCGCCCCCGCCGCCATCGCGACGCGGCTCCGCGAGCACCGCGGCCAGACCGACCTCGGCGCGCCCGTCATCGAGCAGTACGCCCTCGCCGAGTTCCTCCGCGGCGGCGGCTACGACCGGCATCTGCGCACCATGCGGCGCCGCTACCGGTCCCGCCGCGACGCCCTCGCCGGCGCGCTCGCCGCATACCTGCCCGGCGCGACGGTTCACGGCGTCTCAGCGGGCATCCACCTCTACGTGGAACTCCCGCCCGGAACCGACGAGGACGCCGTCCTGGCCCGCGCCGCGCGGTCCGGGGTGTCGGCCGCCGGCGCCCGCGAGATGTGGTCCGCCGAGCGCGCCGCCGACGCGCCCCCCGCCCTCGTCCTGGGATATGCCCGGATTGCCGAAAGTCACCTGGTCAAGGCGGCGCAGCTGCTCGGCAAAGCGGTTACCGGGGGGACGGAAGGGTAGGACCAACATCCCCGGTGTAGGAGGTATGGATGAGTCTGGAAGAGGCCGCACGGCAGCTCAAGATGGCCGGTCACGACGCGCAGGTCGCCTTCGACTGCGTCGGCCTGGGCGACCTCGAACGCGCGCAGGAGCACGCCGTCACCCTGCGCGCCGCCGCCGACGCCGCCGAAGTGGCGCTGAGCCGGGCGCTCCAGGACCTGACACCGGAGCAGGCCCAAGCCGAAGGCGAGAAGGCCGTCACCGCCCTGGAAGAAACTGTGTGATCCCAGGGGGGCGACCCCCTGGAACCCCCGTTGCGACGGACGAGGCGTTTCACGCTCCGCTATCG